>NZ_JBHIRP010000006.1:0-116069 GCF_042197245.1 Bartonella sp. AA18HLJMS
ATGCGCACGCATCCTTTTATTGAGGTGAGGGTGGGGGATAAGCTTGTTCATGAGGTTTTTTATCAGCGTCTTTTAACCGCAACCATTACGGACCATGCCGGCAATGAAGCCGATACATTTGAAGCAGAGTTTGATGATAGTGGTAATGATTTAGAGGTTCCCTCAAGCAACAGCACTCTGCAAGTGATTTTTGGCTATGAGAACAGCATCAGTGCCTTTATGGGGCGTTTTGTTGTTGAGTCGGTGGTGAGTATTGGTGGCAGTGATGGAGAGATTTTGCGCCTTTGTGGCAAAAGCGCCTCGATGCGTAAAGAACTCAAAGAACAAGCGAGTGAACATTTTGATCACAAAACTGTTGGTGAGATTGTTGAGACACTCGCCAAACGCCATGGCTATCAAGCAAAGGTGAGTCCACAATTTGTCACACAAACTCTTTCTTATGTGATTCGTACAGATCAATCGGCGGTTGATTTTTTAACCCGTCTTGCGGACCGCATGCGGGCGCGTTTTTTAATCAAAGACCATAAGTTTTTATTTTTAAGCGGGGATAATTTACCAGCCCTTGAACTTCATAAGCACGACTGTTCTAACTGGGAATTCACATTAGAGCCACGCACGCAATACGGCATCATTGAAGCTTCTTATTTTGATCGCTCAAAAGGGCAGCAATGCCAAGTCAAGCATCAGACAGGGTTTAGCGGTCCCGTGCGGCGTCTTCGCAGTTGTTATCCATGTCAAGAGGAAGCTTTATCTGCCGCTGCTTCCGAGTCGGACAGGTTGTGTCGTGCTGTGGGCAGTGGCTCCTTGACCTTAGAGGGACGCCCAGAAATCATGGCGGATCAACCTCTCATCCTTCAAGGGTTTCGTGGGCAAATCAATGGGCCATGGAAAGCTTCCACTGTCACCCACCGCTATGAAAAACAAAGCGGATACACAACAGAAATCACACTCGAGGCACCAAACAAGGGAAAAGAGGCAGGAGAAAAGGAAACCTCTGAGAGACAGAAAATCAAAGGGACAACTTGACCCTTTGATCGGTGTTGAAGAGTATTGAGACCAAAATCAAAAGTTCGCATTTTGGTGTGGAGGTAAGGAATAGGTGCAACTTGCACCAATTGCATGAGTACAGCAATAGGGTAATGTTTACCCAATTCCTCAAAGGAGCAATGGTGCAAACATTGCACAATTGCAGACTGAAGAGCAATTTGGTCAAGTTGACCGAATTCCTTAAACGCTTCTCTTATTTAATAATGTCCTGAATAATGTGCTTAGGATACAGAAAAATCATCAGTCAATTTATGCTAAAAGAAGTCATACCATCTTATATACGCTGCTTCTCAAATAATACGATTCCAACTCAATGATTGATCATCTCAAATTGCGATTTTGAGCAGAAAAGAAAAAGAGGCTTTAAATGATCTTTGAAAGGTCTTTGAAGACCCTTTGAGAACCCCTTAAAAACTCTTTGAAAAAAAATAAATTGGTACAAAACCTAGTGGCAAATTATACAAAACCTGCTGGCAAGCTACAGTAAGCTACACACACAATAAAAAAGTAATGGTAGCGGAGGAGGGATTTGAACCCCCGACACAAGGATTATGATTCCTCTGCTCTAACCTACTGAGCTACTCCGCCAAAATAAGCAATCATAATTGTCAATAATTACATCTTTTGCGGATATAAGGGGTAGAATAGTAAGATGTCAAGCATCGTTTTTAAGCTTTTCTCTTGTCATTCTATTTTATCCTCGATATGTAAAAGTGTAATTTTCATATGATAAAGTAAGGTAAGGCATGAAAATGGTGCCACGTGTAGCGGTTTTAGGATGCGGTCATTGGGGTGAAAATCATATACGGACACTCCACTCTCTCGGGGCTTTAGCAGCAGTTTCTGATATTGATAATGATCGTGCTGCTAGTTTTGCAACACTGTATGGTGTAGAGGTTGTTACACCAGATGATCTTTTTACTCATCGAGATATTGATGCGCTGGTATTAGCGTTGCCGCCACAATTGCATACGCAAAATGTGCTCCGTGCTGTTAAAAATGGTAAAGATGTTTTGGTGGAAAAACCAATAGCCTTGAATGTTTCTGATGCTAAACGCCAAGTTCAGGAGGCTGAGGCCTATGAGCGAGTTTTTATGGTGGGCCATATTTTGCGTTTTCATCCAGCTTTTGAAAAAATGTGTGAATTGGTGAAAAACGGAGATGTGGGAGATGTGCGATATATTTATTCTCATAGATTAGGCTTTGGAAAATTTCACACACACAGTGATGCTTTATGGGATCTTGCCCCTCATGATCTTTCAATGATTTTGGCGTTGACAGGATGTGAACCTTCCGAAATTCGCGGTGAGGGGGCTGCTGTCGTTGATCAGATTTCTGATTTTTCTCATATTCATATGATTTTTCCAAATGGTGTGCGTAGTCATCTTTTTACTTCACGCTTGAGTTCTTATCGTGAGAGGCGTTTAATTGTTGTTGGAACAAAGGCTATACTCGTTTTTGATGATATGGAACCGTGGAGTCGTAAATTGGCAATGCACCATTTTGCCGTTTGGAAAGAAAATCAAGAGTGGGCTTTTAGCATGGATGAGCTGAATTACATTGATGTTTGTGAAGATTTGCCGCTTACTTGCGAATTACGGCATTTCCTTCATTGTATTGAAACGCGTCAATCACCTCGTACAAATGGTGATGATGCTATTGCGGTTTTACGGATTTTAACAGCTGCTGATGTCAATTATAATAGATAAAAGAGATAGGTAGCGCTTTTGCATTCTTGTGATGATCAATGGAGTTAATATGCAATTCATCGACCTTGGGGCGCAGCGTGCGCGTATTGAAGATAAAATTAATTCTGCAATTGCGCATGTAGTCGCTAGTGGTAAGTATATTTTGGGGCCAAAAGTAACAGAATTTGAAGAGAAATTGGCAGAATATCTTGGCGTTAAACATGTGATTGCATGTGCTAATGGAACAGATGCTTTGAAGATGCCTCTTATGGCTAAAAATATTGGTCCAGGCGATGCTGTTTTTTGTCCTAGTTTTACATTTTCAGCAACGGCTGAAGTGGTTGCTTTGGTGGGGGCTAAACCTGTTTTTGTTGATGTTTTACCTGATACATTCAATATTGATGTTGAAAAACTTTCTCACGCTATCGAAATGGTAAAAAAAGAGGGACGTCTAAAGCCAAAAGCTATTATTGCCGTTGATTTATTTGGACTTTCTGCTGATTATGTGCAAATTGCTCAAGTGGCTGCAAAGGAAAATCTTTTTGTAATTGAAGATGCTGCTCAATCTATGGGGGGGAGAAGCGGTAATACTATGTGTGGTGCTTTTGGTGATGTGGCTGCTACAAGTTTTTATCCTGCAAAACCATTAGGATGTTATGGCGATGGAGGCGCTATGATGACCAATGATGATCATTTTGCAGAACTTTTACGCTCTATTTTGTTTCATGGTAAAGGTGAAACGCAATATGACAATGTACGTATTGGTATGAATTCGCGCCTAGATAGCATTCAGGCTGCAATTTTACTAGAAAAGTTTGCGATTTTTGAAGATGAAATGGAAAAGCGTGTGGAAATTGCTCAACGCTATTCCAATGGCTTAAGAGATATTGTTACAGTTCCAGAAATAGGAGAAAATATTCGTTCTGCTTATGCACAATATACGATTAAGGTAAAAGAACGGGATAAATTAAAAGATTTTTTACAAAAAAATTCTATCCCTACAATGATTTATTATAAAACTCCTTTACATCAACAGCCAGCTTATAAACACTTCCCTTATGTAAAAGATTCCCTTTCTGTTTCAGAGTCTTTAGGAGAGTGTGTCTTAAGTTTACCAATGCATCCTTACTTGACACAAACGGATCAGGATATGATTATCAAAAAAATAAGAGATTTTTATCACTCTTGAGAGCGTGTTTTTATCCTTAAAATTATGGTCAAAGCTCTATTGGTGATCCATCTTAGAAGGTATTTTTTGTTAAAGTGTGTGGCCAATATTTTGGTATTATTTCCTTTCTAGGACCTATGAAATGTTGTCCTTTAGAGCGGTGATATGATTAGAAAGTGAAGCTTCTAGACAAGAAGATATTTTTTAACAGAACGGTATGGGCTAAGAAACTTTGTCCTTTAGCTTAGCAAAAAAGTCACGTTTAGTAAAAAGGATTTGGGTTATGAAAGTTACAATGAACCTTTGTTGATTTTACTCTTCATTTAAGGTGTTTTAAAAGATAACTTATTTAACAGGGCTTTTGGAGAGAAAAGTTATTTTTTGGCGAATACGTGATGCTAGGTCATTTTTGCTTTTGGATTTTTGAATCAATGTGTTGATGGGTGATGTATTCCCCTCTTGTAGCGCTATTTGAGCTGCCAATGTTGCTGCAAGTTCTTTTGTTTCTTCTCGGAGTTCTTCTAGCAATTGGTGGTTAGCGGTCGTGTCCAGCTCATGAGTTTGGATTTTTTGTAAGCGTTGCTGATAGTGTGCGACTTTTTCACGCATCATTTGTCTTTCCTTTGGAAGTGTGTAGTGTGGCGATATTTTGTTTGATTGCTATCGCTTCTTTGGTGAGAGTATCTTTTGTGGGGAGGCATAGCCGATAAAATTGTTCTGTTACTTGGCTCAGTTGTATTTTTTGTTGGACATATTTTTTTTGCAAAAATTCGTACTTTTGTTGGTTGTTTGCTAATTCTACAGCATGTTGTGCACGAAGAAAATCGTGATTTGCTTCTATTTCCGCGAGTGATAATGGCATTTTCGCACAAACATCTTTATACGCAAAATGAACGGCTTTACGCCAAATAAAAGGAGATAAAAGCACCAGTAACCAAGAAGTGAAAGCAACTCCAAGTATAAAAAAAAGAAATGATTGAATAAGCATAATACCCCTTTTCAAATAAGAAACCGTTTAAAACGGATTCCATGTCGGTCTATGTGTTAATTTTAAATATCCTATATTGATACCAAGGCGTGCGCCGACTCCTGTACGTATTGGGATTAACAAGGTATTATGGTATTTTAGGACATGAAAACCAACACCTGCAATTAAATAGGCCGAACCTGAAATACCACCATAGCGTCTCCATAAATTATTTATGCCATTAAGATTGTAAACTAAGATCATTAAACGGGAGCCTTGGCCGCCAAAATCCCATCCTACTGAGGGACCTTGCCAAAAAACTTTATGTTGACCATAGCTTTTGGTAAAAACCATTCCTTCGCCATAGGTTAATCCAGCAAAAAAGGCACCAGAAGCTTCTTCTCCTAAAATATAGGCATTGGGATAACCGTATTTTGAAAAAATATTTTGAATTGCAACAGCCAGACCACTGGCTGTTTTTCCAAAAAAAATATGACCAGAATCAATAATTTCTTGGAGTGAATAATGAGGTTCGTTTTGCTCTATTGGTTTTAGTCGAGCTTGTGTAGTGTTTATGGTGATGAATAAAAGGAAGATTAAAGATATAATATTTTTGTACCAGTATTTGAGCAGAGAGAGAGCCATGGAGTTTTCTCCTTTTATTAGTGATAAACAAAAAGATAATATTAGAATTTTCATTCTATTCAAATAAAAAATAAGATATAAGGTTATTTAAATTCTTGAATTTATTTCTGAATTTTTTAGCATGATTGTTAATGTTTCCTATTATGCATCAGATGTTAAGAGTTTTTCTTTAAAATAAATTTTGTTTTTTTGAATCTAGGAGTTTTCAATCATTATGACATTAGATATTTCTTTGAAGCCTATGGATCTTGCTGCTTTGCTTTGTAGTCGTATTTGCCATGATTTGATTTCACCTGTGGGGGCTATTCAAAATGCAATGGAGCTTTATGATGAAGGAGGAGCTGAAGAAGATGCTTTACAATTGGTGCGTTTATCCGTTGCGAGTGCTGCTGCACGTCTACAATTTGCGCGATTGGCTTTTGGTTTTGCTGGTGCAAGTGGAGGACAAATAGATACACGGGCTGCGGAGCAGGTTGCTCAACAATATATGAAAGAAGAAAAAGCAACTTTAAAATGGCAAGCTTCTTCTTTATTGTTAGAAAAAGATGAAGTTAAACTTTTGCTTAATTTATTATTGATTGCAAACGCAACAGTTTCTCGTGGTGGTGAAATTGTTGTTATGATTTTGCAAGAAGAAAATAAACGTTCTTTTCGATTTGAGGTTTTCGGTAGAACTCTCCGTATACCCCCTCATTTTCTTGCGTTATTTCGTGGAGAAGTTCAAGAAGAGCTTATTGATGCACATGTCATCCAATTTTATTACACAATGTTACTTGCTCAGATGACAGAGATGAAAATAAATATTGATGAAAGTGATGGTTGTATTGTTTTAGAAAGTGTAAAAAAGCTTTGAATAAGAGAGAAGCGCTTAAGCTGTGTTGGGAAAAGTGGCTTCGATTGAACTTATGAGCGATAAGGTTATATGTGTAAATTGGGTGTGGTTACTTCTTAAGCTTTAAGCGCTTTCTATATGAGATTTTTAGTGCGCGAGTTCTCTACTTTTAATAGAGAAAAGATCTCGGGAAAAAATCTCGGCCCGCTACACTCCGAGATTTTACAATGTGCATGTTCACTGCTTAAGCGGTTTTTCGTACGTTCTCTTCAACTGGATCACGTAATACATAACCACGTCCCCAAACTGTATCAATGTAATTTACACTGGAAGAGACTGCTTCCAATTTTTTCCGCAATTTACAAATAAAAACATCGATAATCTTTAGTTCTGGTTCATCCATTCCACCATAGAGATGATTGAGAAACATTTCCTTGGTAAGGGTGGTACCTTTGCGTAAAGAGAGAAGCTCTAACATTTGGTATTCTTTACCGGTTAAGTGAACAGGGCGCCCTGCAACTTCGACAGTTTTTGTGTCAAGGTTAACGGTGAGATCTCCGGTAACAATAACCGATTGTGCATGTCCTTTTGAACGACGAACAACTGCATGGATACGTGCAATGAGCTCATCCTTATGAAAAGGCTTCGTCATATAGTCGTCTGCTCCAAAGCCAAAACCACGAACCTTGTCTTCAATGGCATTCATACCAGAAAGGATTAGGACAGGAGTTTTTATTTTTGCCAACCTTAGAGTCCGCAAGACATCATACCCTGACATGTCAGGCAAATTCAGATCAAGCAAAATGATATCATAATCATAGAGTTTTCCTAAATCGATACCTTCTTCACCCAGATCAGTGATATAAACATTAAAGTTTGCCGACTTTAACATCAACTCAATGCTTTGAGTAACTGCTCTATCATCTTCAATTAATAATACGCGCATTTTAGATCCCTCACTTTGCTCCTTCACGAATCATAAGGAGCATTTCTATTTTATATCAGTTAGCAAAACCACTGTTATAAAAACAATTCATTAAATCAAACACTTATAAAAAAGCGTTTATGAACATTTCAGTAGTACGCGTAACAATCACTACTAAATTCCCCACTATCCATGATAGTGGTTAACAAAATATTTTTATTTTTGAAAGAGGCTACAAAATTATTTTAGAAAAATCTTATATTTTTTAACATAATAAAAAAGGAGGGCTTTTTCTATAAACTTTAACTTAAAAAAATTTGTAAAAGAGCTTTGTAAATTACTTTTTTACAATTTCAGTGTTTATTTACTGAGCTTTAAACCTCTTCAGTTTATAATGGGGGGAAAAGTTAAAGAAATAGTTATTGCTCTTTAAAGCAGATTGTATTTTCAGATGCTTTAATGCAAGGCAAAAATTATTATAATTTCAAGTTAAGAGACTGTTTTTGTCGGATAGATATATAACTAAAAGATATTTATTGGGTGTGAATACGAGTTTTGAGTTGGCGCAATCAAGGAGTAGTGAGTATGAAGCCACGAGAAAATATGGTGCGATTGAGGATGTTTCAAGTGCGTGGAAAGCGCCGTGAAATTGCACAGCTTGAGATGATGATCGCAGAATTTGAACGAATGGTGTTAGAGTTGGAAGCACAGATTACTCATGAAGAACGTAAATCTGGAAACAATGATGTTCACCATTTTGCTTATTCTGCTTTTGCGCGTGCAGCGCGGCAAAGACGTGATAATCTGATCAATTCAATTCGTGATTTAGAACTTCAAAAAACAAATGCTGAAATTGCTCTCCATGAAGCTAATACAGAGCTGCAACGTGCACAGCTTTTGGAAGCACGAGAAAAGAAGATTGCTGCGGATGATAAGGATATTTTGATTCAATCTAATTCAATGGTTGGCTAATTTAATGGCTGGATGATAAAAGCAATTATTGAAAAATCCATTCTTTTAGGTTTATCTTTTGGATATAGTATAAAATAGCCAAACTTCTATCAAGTTTGGCTGTTTTATAGATTGCTTTATGTTATTAATCAATGGCAACTTAATGCCTATAGTGTTGAATCTTGGTCGTTCGTAATCCCGCTAAACCGTGTTCATCGATTAAACTTTGCCATGAAAGAAATTCTTCTACAGTCAAAGTATAACGGTGGCATGCTTCGTCAAGACTTAACAATCCACCTCTGACAGCCGCAACAACTTCAGCTTTGCGACGAATCACCCAGCGCCGTGTTGTTTGCGGCGGTAGGTCGGCAATTGTAAGCGGACTTCCATCTGGCCCAATAACATATTTCATTTGTGTTTTTATCAAGTTGCTCATTCGTATCCTCTACCTTTAGTCAAGGACTTGATTCGTTTATAGAGCATGAAATTTAAAAAAGAGCTAAAAGCGCTGAAAGAAAATTAATAAAGTGATTGGGTATGTAAAAAGAAGCTCAAGTTGAAGTGTGTAGAAGAGATTCTTGCAATATTTTACCGGATTTTTCAAAAGAGAAAAAAGGTTTTCTAAAAGGATTTCTCCTAAACGATTACCATTATGCCTTATTTCCATCATTCTTTTTTTGTTTGCAGCAGCTTTTAAGAAAGTAATGCCTATGGTTGTGGAAAGGATAAAAAAATAATATAAAGACAATCAATCGTGTAAAAGTGCTAAAGAGCGTGCATCAGAATGTCAACATATGGCTAGCCATTAAACAGAGCATTAAATAGAGAATGAATACATGTTTTTAAACAGTCTTGATTTACCAGGACAACCTGAGGATTCTCGCATTGTTGTTGCAATGTCGGGGGGGGTTGATTCATCGGTTGTTGCAGGTCTTTTGAAAAAGGAAGGGTATAATGTTATTGGCATTACGTTGCAGCTTTATGATCATGGGGAAGCAACGCATCGGGTGGGGGCGTGTTGTGCAGGACAAGATATTGAGGATGCACGCCGCGTTGCAGAAACATTAGGAATACCGCATTATGTTCTTGATTATGAAAAGCGCTTTCGCGAAGCTGTTATTGATCCTTTTGCAGAAAGTTATGCTCATGGAGAGACCCCAGTACCATGTATTGCATGTAATCAAACGGTTAAGTTTGCTGATTTATTAGCAACCGCACGCGAATTGGGGGCGGATGCTTTGGCTACGGGACATTATATTCGTTCGCGTTCCAACGGAGCGCATCGAGCACTCTTTCGTCCTCTCGATAATGATCGTGATCAGAGTTATTTTCTCTTTGCAACGACACAAGAACAGATTGATTATTTGCGTTTTCCACTTGGTGACCTTCCAAAAGCCCGCGTTCGTGAAATGGCAGCAGAAATGGGCTTTGTGGTTGCCAATAAGCATGATAGTCAGGATATTTGTTTTGTTCCACAAGGAAAATATTCAGATGTTATCGCAAAACTGCGTCCAGAAGCAGCTAATCCTGGCGTTATTGTCCATATTGATGGAAAGATTTTAGGTAAACATTCGGGAATTGTTAATTATACGGTTGGTCAACGTCGTGGTATTGGGGTGTCAACGGGTGAAGCGCTTTATGTAGTTTATCTCGATGTGGAAAATGCACGTGTTATTGTTGGACCGCGTGAAATGTTAGAAACGCATAAGCTTTTTTTACGTGATGTGAATTGGCTTGGTGATGAGTCGTTAGATAATTTCCCTTCTCAAGGTATTGAGGTGGCTGTAAAGGTGCGTTCAACGCGTCCTCCTCACCTTGCGCGCTTACATTATAAAGAAGGTATTTTTTCTGTTGATTTATTGGAATGTGAAAATGGTGTGGCACCAGGGCAAGCTTGCGTTCTTTATGATGGAAATGGTCATGAGGCGCGTATTCTTGGGGGAGGATTTGTAACACATTCAGAACGTGCAGCTGATACTGAAATGATGTTGAAGCGCGTTTTATGCAATCTCGAAACAAAAGATCCTGTTTCCTCAGAACTAAAAACAACAGCTTTATAAAGCATAGTAGATTGATTTATAATGATATTTTTTAATCTTAAACTTGAATGAGAGACTTCCGGAAGATTTTCTCATTGAAAGTTTGTTTTATGATTGAATCCATCAAAATTATATCTTCTGCACGTCATAAGCGGGGTTAGGGGGTGGAAAGTGATGAAAAAAATGTAAAAATGTTTTTTATCAATGCTTTCAAAGGCTAGGGAACGGCAATATTATTGGAGACTGGTAGATAACATACAACATTAGGTATGTTCTATAACTTGAAGTGTTATCATCTTTAGTGGTCAAAGTTGGTAAAATGAGCAAGTGCAATACCTGAGGCTGTGGCAACATTAAGGCTGTCAAAACCGTCAGTCATGGGAATACGTAAGGTGTTTGATTGTTTTAGTATGTGGAGTGGTAAGCCATCGCCTTCTGTTCCAAAAATAAGTGCTATTCTTTTGCTTTTGTTGGCTTGTTTGAGAGTGTGTGAGGCAGAAGGGGAGAGTGCATAAAGATGAAAGTTTTCATCGTTTAGAGCAGCTATAATGTCATCTATATCAGCGTTTTGCGTATAGGGTACTTTTAAAGCAGCGCCGGCAGAAACTCTTATTGATTTGCGATAAAGTGGATCGCATGAGGTTTTGTCGACAATAATGCCATTACTGGCAAAGGCTGCTGCATTACGAAAAATTGATCCCATATTATCGTGATTCGAGATACCACATAAAACAAGAATCAAAGCTTTTTCTGGAAGATATTGTAAAAAACTTTGTAAGGATGGCAGTATTTTGCGTTTACCAATACCCAGAACACCACGATGAACATGGAAGCCGGTGATATTATCCATAACTTTTTGTGGAACGCAATAAATGGGACATAGGGGCTGTGTTTTTTCTAAAAGCGGTAGAAGTCCAGAGAGACGGTTTGCTACGATGAGCAGTGAGATGGCAGAAAACTCTTTCGAATGTAGTAATGCGGACAATGTTACTTTGCCTTCAGCAATAAATTGATGTTGCCGTCCAACAAGATCTTTTTCACGGATATTATGATAGGCTTTTAGGCGTGGATCATCTGTTTCATTGATTGTTATGATATTCAAATGCATGCGAGATTTTTAGTGCTTTTTTCTTATGATTTCCAGATGTTAGAATTTGTTTTATTTAAAAAGAAGAGATAAAAAAATATTTTTTAAAACTTATGGTAGAATTTGTATTGACAATATGCAACCATAGGTATAATGTAAAAATACTGATACGGAATCATATATTTTTTCTCGTATCGGGTGCAGTGTCTTGGGTCCCCGCTATTTCCCAAGTTCTGTATGCCCTTAGTTTTTAAGGGAAAAGAATCTGGGTCCCCAATGCCCAGATTCTTTTTTTTGAGGGTAATCATTGTTCTTCTTTTTATATCTAAATTTTTCAGTAAATCATATTTTAAAATCCTGTTGACCTGTAAAGTTACCGTAGAGTGCTAAGATATTTTTTCTAAGGTGCAAAGATGGCTTATAGATGGGTTATAATGCACATCATAAGACTGAAAAATAATGCATGATCATGATAGATTTGAGCAAAAACAAGTTTTTCGTTTATGAGAAGTGAGATGGCTTTAAGTTATTCAGAAAACGATTAATAATGAAGGTTATGTGTTTGATTGCTCTTGGGAAAGCTCTTTTTTCTATTATTTTCTCTCTTCTTTATTTATTGGTGCTGTTCGTGTAACTGAGCAGTTTTTACGATAATAATGGTGAGCTGAGGCGTTTATTGTATGATGAAGCTTCTGTAATATTGAGGAAAGATCGTCGTTATGCCAAAAGTATAATGATATGGTTGAAAATATTAATTCCCTATTTCGTGAAGAAAAGGATGAGGTTCATGGATGTAAAAATCAATATACAAAGCTTAACTTTATACTCTATTTTTATTGCGTGTATTGTTTTTGCTTTGAAATATTGGGCATATCACATCACAGATTCGGTTGCACTTTATTCTGATGCATTGGAATCAATCGTTAATATTCTTGCGTCATTGGCAGCATGGTGGGCTGTTAAAGTGAGTATGAAGCCAGCAGATCATGATCATCCCTTTGGGCATCATAAAGCGGAATATTTTTCCGCAATTCTTGAAGGGGTACTCATTATTATTGCGGCAATTGTT
Source organism: Bartonella sp. AA18HLJMS (assembly GCF_042197245.1). Classification (NCBI taxonomy): domain Bacteria; kingdom Pseudomonadati; phylum Pseudomonadota; class Alphaproteobacteria; order Hyphomicrobiales; family Bartonellaceae; genus Bartonella; species Bartonella sp. AA18HLJMS. Next base: position 12,419 of record NZ_JBHIRP010000006.1, read on the forward strand.
ATTTTAAGAGAAGCATGGATAGCTCTTTCTACCGTTAAATTGTTGCAGAAACCTGGAATATGGCTTGTTATTCATCTTATTGCAACTGTCATAAACTGTATGTGGGGAATGGTTCTTATTGGGCAGGGAAAACTCCATCGCTCACCGGCTCTTAAAGCTGATGGAGTACATTTTATAACTGATGTTTTTACGTCGCTTGCAATTTTAATTGGTTTGATTGCCGGTTTTGTCGGAGGATGGGGAGCTTTAGATCCAATTTTAGCGATAATCGTTGCCGTTAATATTCTCTTACAGGGCTGGAAGGTGATTAGAAATGCTGTTCAGGGATTAATGGATGTTGGCGTTGAATTGAATGAAAGCATGCGGATTCGTGAGCTGATTTCTGCAAATGCATCGGGTGCGCTTGAGGTCCATGATTTGCGGACGCGTGTTGCTGGGAGGGTTACTTTTATAGAGTTTCATTTGGTTGTGCCTGCTATAATGCAGGTAGGAGAAGCACATAAAATTTGTGATAAAATCGAAGCTGTTCTTCAAAAAGAATTTGATAATGTGCGTATTTCTATTCATGTCGAGCCTGAAGATGAGGCAAAATTGCCTCCTGGTACAACGGTGATCCCTTTTATATAAAAAGATTTTTTCAAATGGGTTGTCATGTTACGAACATTAATTTTTTACGGTGTGGCAACTCATATCTCTTGAAAATACGATGATGCTCTTTTGTTGATTGTATTTTTGCATCAATAAAGGGGAAGATTAAACAGAGTCTCTTAAGGCAAGATTTATTTCGTACACTGTCATTTAAGGTGTGGTGAGATAAGACCTATAAAATTTGATCTCTTAAGCATTTTTTGAGTGCGCGGTCAATGCCGAGCAGTAAGGCTTGCTGGTGGCGTTTAATTGAATTACATGAAATGGTTATCCGCTGAAATTGGCTTAAGAAGATGTATTGTTTACGGGGCTGTCAAGAATAGATCTCTTGGTTTTGAGGGCGAGAGGAAATAGAGCTTAATTATAAATTTTATATAAAATACTTTGTGAGACAATAATCATAACATACCTTATTTTACTTATGCTTGCAAAAAAATATTTTTTATATTCATAAAGATTAGAATGGCGGTGGTCTATAGATAATTCTTAGCTCGAGCATATGAAAAGAAAGTATGATACAAGAAATAACAGAGTTTTGCTTGCCTTCAGCCTTCAGTCAGTAAAGGTAATTATAACCGCCATTCTTCAAATATGATTTTATCCGTGTAGATTATACAAAGTTAGACGTTTATCTGAATAGCTTCAGTATATCTATTAAGAATAGAAAAGCTATTTCATATCGCTATGATGTTATTCAAGGGCTCTTAAAACGACGATTCCTGGTGTTTTTGCAACATAATCCATAAAAGGGGTATCGACGACTTTTTCATTTTCTTTGTGTGAAGGAGCATGTCGTAACATCGGCCCTTTATCTGTCATGATAAAGAAACTCACATGTGTTACATCCAATCCAGCAAGTTTTGCATAAATACCAATGAAATCCCCTGATTTTAAACGGCTTATAACCTCTTCATTAATAAAGTTACTTGGAATATACGTTATTGTGCGTTTCACAACTGGAAGTCCAGGAAGATAGCTTTCACCATCAGCTTTTTTGTTGAGATATTTTTCTATTTTTACCGCATGGGGACTTATTTCAGCGGTAATATCAGTGGCGAGTTTATATTCTCTATAAGCCCAATCCGTAAAAAAATGTTTCCGATTTAAAAAATCAACATTACCGTTAATATAACGCGTTTTTATGACGTTATTTATGAATTCTGTTTGGGATGTTGATTTGCGCAATGCTTCAACATAATCCATACAAGTGAAGTTATCTAAGCTTCTAAAATCAATAATCAGTTTTTCTGGTGTATTTTCTGAGCCATGTAACATATTAGCTTTGTAAGGTGTTCCTAAAAAAGCTTCAGAAAGAAAGTCAATCACGGCTCCTTTTTCGTGATCATTTATTTCTGAACGCTTTTTGAGAAGAGCATTTAATTTATTTAAAGTATAGGGATCTAGCTCTACGCTGGTTGTTTGTTGTGTTTCTATTTTATTTTCTATCCCCCCCTCTTGTGAATAAGAATTTTGGACATCACGTCCTATCACTAGCATTAAAGTGAGAATTAATAGGGATATTTTTTGCATTTTACACACCATTTTTAAATTTAACAATTCACGGACAACACGTACTAAAAGAACTGTTTTCTCATGCTTATTAGATTTTAATGTAGTAATAACATATAATATTGATTGATTCAATAAATATAATCAGTTTTTACAGTATTAATATATTTTACGATGATTATTAAATATTTAAATTATTATATGGCATTGATTTATCTAATAGAGTTGATGTTTTAAAAATTAGCAGTATGATAAGTTGTAATAATGTATTATAAAATTATTTTGATATTCTATGTTTTACGAGGAATTGTTTAATGATTTATTCTCATAAGTATTTTTTTAAATTAATATAAAATATATTTTTTATATTTTGATAATGATATATCAAGTAAAAAATAATTTTATATTTTTATCTTGACTCTTTTTGTAATTTTTAATTTGTTATTATTTCATATATGAAAATTATACAGCATAGAATACTTTTAAAAGGAAAAGGGAGTTAAAAGAGAGCGGGGGAGTCATTGTATGCGTAAAATAGTGTGTATGTTATGCAAGACCAAATGCTCAATCCGAAATTTGTTCAGCGTGGGCTCATTTTAGTGTTCATCACTTTATTGTTAGATATTCTTTGTATTGCGATCATTTGTCCTGTTTTGCCTGAATATTTTTCTCAATTAACTGGAAAAGAGGTCAGTACATCTTTTGTAGAAAGAGGAAAATTACTTGCAGCTTATTCAGTGATGCAGTTTTTGTTTGCTCCTGTTATTGGCAATCTCTCTGATCGTTATGGTCGTCGTCCTATTTTGCTTCTCTCTATTATTTGCTTTGCTCTTGATAATCTCATATGTGCTATAGCATGGAGCTATTCTATGTTATTTATCGGGCGTCTTTTGTCAGGGATAAGTGGCGCTAGTTTTGCAACTTGTACAGCTTATCTTGCGGATATATCTGATGATAAAACCCGTACACGCAATTTTGGTCTGTTAGGCATTGCATCCGCATTGGGGGTTATTTTAGGATCGTTTATTGGTGGTTTTTTAGGTCAGTTTGGTCCGCGTATTCCGTTTTATTTTGCTGTTGGTGTTTCACTCATTAATTTTATTTTTTCTTGGGTTATGCTTCCAGAAACCCTTTCTTTATGGAATAGGCGCTTTTTTGATATTAAGCGGGCAAATCCCTTAGGTGCTTTTTGGCATCTGAAACAATACCCGATGGTTCTTTGGGTGTTATTGGTCTTTTTTCTTTATTGGTTTGCGGAATCTGTATGGTTAAGCATTTGGGCTTTCATTGCAAAAGAACGCTATGATTGGAGTTCTTTTTCTATTGGACTCTCCTATAGTGTTTTTGGGATAGGCCAATTTATTGTAGTCGCTCTCATTTTGCCTTATTTTTCTAAACGATGGAGTGATTGGCATATTGTTATAGTAGGGCTTTTGTTTGCCTCTGTTGCTATGCTGGGTTATACATTTGCGACGCAGGGGTGGATGGTTTATATGGTTTGTGTGTGTACTATGCTTGAGTATCTTGTTCATGCACCTATACGTGCTATTGCTTCAGCGCAGGTACCGACAAATGTACAAGGAGAACTGCAAGGAGCGATGACATCTGTTATTTCGTTGAGTTTAACATTTGGTTCTGTTTTTTATGTGTTTCTTTTTGAATGTTTTACAGATAAAAATGCACTGTTTTATTTTTCTGGTGCTCCTTTTGTTGGAGGCTTTTTTCTTCTTGTTGTTGCGACAGTTATTTTTGTCTTGCGGGTACGTTAATTTGTTGAGAGGGGCTGGTACGTACTATTTTGCTAGAGAATGCACAAGATAAACAAAATGTATCATTTTATAGGCAGAAAGTTTTTTGTGATATTTGTTTCACAAAGTGTTGTATAGAATATCGATATATCCTTCTCATTTAGTGAAAATAATTTTTTTATTTTGTGATATTGTTTGTATAGGGGAGACCGTATTTTTTCTATTGCTTGCAAATTAATATCCAGTGCTAATGTAGCAGCATATTGAAAAAAAAGATTAAAACGTATCTGAGTTAGATGTATCAGTATTGTATGAACAATTCCAAATTTTATATGGCAAATTGGAAGTAAAATATTGCTTATATTTGTTGGCATCATTTCTGGAATCGAAAGAAAACCTCATTTTGGAAGAATATAAAGTTGTAAAATTGAAAAGATGTTTTCTGTTTTGCGATTACTTTTTTATTCGACTTTACAGTTTTCAAAACCATCTACGGCAATATCTTTTAAAAAGTAGAGATTTGTTGCACTGTCTTACACTTTAATTTTTTTATTCTTTAGGAGGGATTATGTTTCTCATGCACAATAGAATGCTTAAAATTATATTGTGAATCAAATGCTTATTTGAATATTAGGCACTTTACTCTTTTTAAAAATGGTTTTTATCGACCCACTTATCTTGCTTGGGGGGAGAAGCCAATGATTTTGATGGATACGACCTTAAGAGGAGAGGAATGAGAAAAATTTAAGCTATTCAGAGCGCTCTTTTTAGTTTCAGAATGATCAATAAGAATATTTATTCAATAAGTTGTAGGTATAAAAATAATATAATTGTGCGTAGGAAGATGATATAATTTAAAGGAGAGAAGCTAAAAGGTGAGGCTTTTTATTTTAAGATATTTTTTTATAATTCATAATGAGATCACTAAAATGCTGAAAGAGGTAGTGGCTATCTTGTGGTCCCGGAGAAGCTTCAGGGTGATATTGAACAGAAAAAACAGGTTTTCCAATGATTCGAATACCACAGTTTGAGCCATCAAAGAGAGAAATATGTGTTTCTTGAACATGTTGTGGTAAAGAGGAAGAATCTACGGCAAAACCGTGATTCATCGATACAATCTCAACTTTTCCAGTGTTAAGGTCTTTAACTGGGTGGTTGGCACCATGATGTCCTTGGTGCATTTTCACGGTCTTTGCACCAACCGTAAGAGCGAGAAGTTGATGACCAAGACATATTCCAAAAATTGGTAAATTATAATCAATTAATGTTTTGATTGTTGGAATGGCATATTGAGCCGTAGCTGCGGGGTCTCCTGGTCCATTAGAAAGAAAAACGCCATCAGGGTTCATTGCCAGAATTTCTTTTGCAGTTGTGTGGGCAGGCACAACAGTAATGCGGGCTTTTTGTGTTGCCATAAGGCGAAGAATATTACGTTTAATACCGTAGTCAATTGCAATGATATGAAGATTGTGCACATTGTTTGTACCGTATCCTTTATTCCAACTCCATGGTTTTTCATCCCATTGCATTGATGATTGAGATGTCACATCTTTCGTAAGGTCAAGATTGACAAGACCTTGCCATTTTTGCGCACGTTTCTTTAAAGAAGGAATATCAAAATTTCCATTAGCATCATGTGCAATGACAGCATTTTGTGCACCTTTTTCACGAATAAGAATTGTGAGTGCACGTGTATCAATACCACAAAGTGCAATAATTTTACGCGTTTTAAGCCATTGATTAAGATTTTCATTGGATCGATAATTTGAGGGATGTGTAATGTCTGCCTTGAAAATAGCGCCAACAGCACCATGACAATTGAGAGGAGAGAGATCTTCAATATCTTCGCTATTTGCCCCTACATTTCCTATATGAGGAAAAGTAAAATTAACGATTTGTTGTGTGTATGACGGGTCTGTGAGGATTTCTTCATAGCCTGTGATGGCGGTGTTAAAACACACTTCAGCTTCAGCGATACCTGTAGCACCTGCTCCTTTGCCTTTAATAACGGTTCCATCTGCTAAGACTAAGAGGGCTGTAGGTTTTTTGATACTCCAAGGGTAGCTGGGTGAAGTCGCTTGTATCATAGTATGTATCCACAATTTATTCTAAAGGTATGATGGCTTATTCTCTGAAAGGTATAATGATCAACTTTACACAAAAATCATACCTTTAACAGATGCTGTGTATATTATTCTGGTAACGTTTCGCTTGAAATAGGCAGTATAAGTACATTCCATGAAGAGGTAAAGTCTTGTTTTAGCTTTTCGAAGATCGAGTCCTTAATTATTTTTTTATTCTCCATTGCAAGATGGATAAAGATTGGTTAAAAGGCATCTTCTTCTTGAACAAAAATTGGATAAATTTATGTTGCGTAACCAGATTGATGGGGCTCTTAGGGCTGCTTTGAAAGCGCAAGATAGTGCGCGTCTTGCTACACTTCGTTTAATGAATGCTGCAGTTAGGGATCGTGATATTCTTTATTATGATGAAGGGAAGCTAGAAGTGGATGATCAGCAGATACAGTCTGTTTTCACTAAAATGCTTCAACAGCGTGAAGAATTGATGCGAGCCTATAAAGAGTCTGGTTGCTTGGAATTGGCAGAGAGAGGACAAGCAGAAATAGAAGTTATTCGTGAGTTTCTTCCCTATCAACTTAAGGAGATGGAAGTAGAACAGGTTCTTTGTGAAGCTTTGGCACAAACAAAGGCAGAAAAATTACGCGATATCGGTAAGGTGATGGCATGGCTTAAGGAACGGTATGCGGGGCAAATGAATTTTTCTAAAGTGTGCAATAGTCTTCGTCAAAAATTGCAATAGATCTTGTTAATTCAAGGGGATTGGAAAATATTTTTTATTGTGCGTCGCCTTTGTAAGTCAGTAGGATGTTGATAAATATCATTTATTTTTTATATACATACTATTATCAAAAAAATATTTTTTTGATATCAACGAAATTTTTTTGGCTCTTATAGAGCAATAAACATTCTTTTAAGTATTATATTTTTCTGTTCTTCAAAGCTGTTAGACCATTAAAAAACAAAAAGGTTATAGAGTTTTTACTTTTTAAAAAAAATCTATTATTCGCACTGTTAAAAATTTTTAAACAGGATGATTAAGTTAATTGATACAGATTTCCAATTTTGGCGAGTGTATTATTGTCTTTTTTGCTGTTTCAAAGCATTTGTTTGATAAAGAGTTACCGTATTTTAGAGTAGTGATTATTCAGCAAGAAATTTAAATATAGATGGTTTTATCAATATGGTGTGTATCTTTTTAATTCAAGTGCTGGTTTTAATGATAAGAAAATCAGAATTTTAGAACGTTTTTTCTAGGGAAGAGATTTTTTAAGCTGAGTTGATGAAATAAAAGGATATTTTGAAAAGAAATCTTTGTTTTTAATGTGTTCTTGAGATAATTTTGAAATTCTTTTCTCTGATTAAATCCCTTATAAGCTATATGAAATCTATAAGTTATGCAGAATAAAATGAGTAACCTCTATTTGTGGGGATACAGTGGTGAATCTGTTAAAAATAGTTCAGTTAGCAACAATGGCTTACCCGTTAACCGCAAACGGGAACGGCGTGCCCATAGCGCACCTTGTTGACCAATATGAATGTAATCGCGGGTTAATTTGTCATTGTTAAATAAATAATGTCCTAGAGGTACAGTTCCCAAATGCATCAAGGCTTGATTGTGTAGGAGGGTTTCTTGTGGAATTACAGTGCGTCCAAGGAGCCAAGGTTTATTATCTCCCATTAATATGATTTCGCGTAGCCAATAACGCGCATTTTCGGGGAGATGCTCTGCTTCTTCTGTTAATTTATCTTGCGTAATAAAACATTCGCGTTGTGGTTGAACTTGGAGGCAGGTACAATATTTCTTTAATCGAAGCGTCATCGAGCCCGATTCCATGAGCCAATCGCGAACGTTTTCTGGTATTGGAGGATTTTGATCAGAGAACCACGTTAGAGGCGGTAAGATGGAATCTTCAAGATCAGACATCGCTTTACTCCACAGCTAAAGTCTTATTCCATATGTTATGTTGGGTTAAATAGATAGCTCTATTGTAATACAAGGAGTATAAAAGCAGCAAGATTTTAACAGGAAGATATCAAAGGGAAAATCGAAAGCAAAGGTCTTTAAAAGAAGATATGCAGGAAGTATATATTATAGGATTTTTTCATTTAAAAAAGCAAAATAAAGTATTATGTTTTGTTCAAAGCGCTTTCACAATGCATTACGGAAATTTCTTTATCGCATGAGAGCAATGGGAAAAATGTTTCGTGCTTTAAAATTCGTTTGTAACGCATATAAAGAAGAGCTAAAAATTCATCTATGCAAGATGATATAAAGAGGAAATTTTAAGAGGAACAAAACTTTATTTTATACTTTAGAAAGTGAAGAGATATTCAAATCTTTTGAATTGAGATGTAAAGGAGATCGTATTCTTTATAATAAAGAAGTTTATATTAATGCATATATTTTTGCAAACTCTAAAATATATTATATTATTAAAATTTTGAAATATTACATCACATAATTTGTATTAATTTTATAATAAATTTGCATTAATATTATTAATTTTTACTTATATATTTTATTATTAAAAATAAATTTAAAAAAACACATTATAATTTAATTTTTATATTTATTTTAGATACTATTTTCTTTCATAGATTAGAAAAAAATATTTATCATTTTATTCTTGCCGTCTCTCTTTATTTCTTAAGAATGTAAAAAAGCGCTTCGAGTTTTTCGGTAAAAAGGGTATTGTTGATAGAGTGTATAGGTGTTAAGCATTATACGGTAAAATCTTTAATCATCGTTAGTGATTTTTGTAACCTTATGAATTGTTATTACAGTGAGATATGCTGGATTTGCGCACGTGGTACAAAAATCAGTTCGTATTTTGTTAAAATAACGCAACATATCTCTCCTCTGATATGCGTAAGTTTATATAGGTATGAAATGGTGCGTTATAAAGTTCTTTACTGCATTTGGTTTTATAATACGGTGATGGTGTATGCCTAAAATCACAGCTTAAGCATCTCACCATCATATCAAAATTGGTAACAACAAGTTACAGGGGAATATTTTAAACTCTGCTCGTTGTTTCCTAGTTTTGTATTGAATCCCAAAAGGTGTAAAAAATAAATACTCTATGATCGAATTTTTTGTCCTATCCATATAAGAATACAGGCTCCTATAAAACCTGAAATAAGATAGCCAAGCCAACCAGCAAAACTTACACCTAAAAGACTAAAAAGAAAGCTTGCTAGTGCAGCGCCAATAATCCCTAAGATAATATTTAACAATATTCCTGTTTGGCTTTTCATAATATACTGTGCTGCCCAACCTGCAATCCCGCCGATAATAATAGCAGCAATCCAACCGATGTTTGCATTTTCCATGATACCCTCCTTTGCCTGAATTTAAATTGTAACTAGAGTAAACTTTGTAAAAATCAAGGTTTATTCCTTTTTTAACCAGTGGAAAGGATATTTCTTTTAGATATTTTACTTATTACTTTCCTTTATATAAAAATAATATTCACATTTATATCATAATAATACTTAATAAGTATAAATATACAACATATTTTAATTTATAAATAAATTAATTAATTGATAAATATGAATAAAAGAAGAAAATATTAGTAGAAATGTTCTAAGAACTCATAAAGTGTATTTATAAGCTTTTTAAATCTCTCTCTTAAATTAAAAAAACAATTGTGATTAAAGCAATAAGTAAAATGGATATTTAAAAGTTTGGAGCTTGCCAATTGATATCAATGATGTTTGAAATGAAAACTGTTTCGTTGATACGTTATAGCATGGCTGTATAGGTTGAACCTCTACCAATCTTGATATAAATGTTGCATTTTTGTGGGGTTTTGTATTTCTTATAGAGTATTTCTGTTTCGCTGCTACTGTGAAGCGGTTCCCTTTTTACAAGGCGGGTTTAGGTTGGAACTATCATACTCTTGACCTACTCTTTATGTGTTTAACAGTCTTGGCTTTGAGATGGTTAGGCATTTTTACATCTTTCTTCAAGAGTTCTATTCTACATGCTGCTTTGTTTGTAATGTGCAAGCAAATGACTTTGAGCAAATCATCATGAATAGATTTTAAATGAAAGAAACTTACGATGAAGAAAGCTCATTTAAATTGTCGAATAATAAGATATTATTGATTAGATCAATATCTTGACCATATTCAAAATTGAATAATCGATGTGATGTGTGTTTTATTCAAGTTATTTGAAAAGTTTAAGTTTTTTCTGCTTGTTCTTCAGCAGGGTTGCGTAGACGAGAACTTTGAAGAAGTCCCTGTTCTTCTAAAATGGGGTAGATCATTGAGGTCAAAAGAGAGTTGATTTGTTTAAGGTCGCGCACAGTGTCGAGATGAAGACTGGATGATTCTACATTTTTGAGATCCCCTTCACGCAGACGTTTAAAATGTTTTAAACTCATTTCTTTTTCTAAGTTTCGTAGCTGATCTTTTTTTTGTACCAATAGGTGTGCAGTGTGTGTATCACGTGAGACGAGAACGTTAAATGCTATATGCGCGTTGGCTAGTACAATGGCGTGGAAACGAAGGAGGTCACTCCAGCCCTCGCTGCTGAACTGTAAACCTTTTTGTTGTTTCTTTTTAACCAGCATCAACATATTATGAATAATGATATCGCCTGCTTGGTCTAATTTTATACAGGCACCTAGAAGTTCTTGCGTTTGAAGAGCTTCTTCGTCAGATAATTTTTGTCCCGCTAATCGTGCAAGATAAAGTTTGATGGCGATATGTTTTTTGTCCAATATGGTGTTGAGTTGGTTGAGTTCACGAATAATATTGGGATCAGGCTTTTCATAAAGTCCCATAATTTTTTCTAGCATGATGTCTACAAGATCACAAATATGAATGACTTCACGCATGACATTCGAGAGGGCGAGAGTTGGGCGATCAAGAACACTGTCATCAAGAGCTGTTTGATCGGATAAATTGAGTGTTTTGTCGGCTTGCATTTTTTTTGCACTTATATTCACGATCTGAGTGGTTAATTTTAAAACCCATTTTGAAAGCGGTATTCCAGCAAGGAGAATGAAAACATTAAAAATGATATGGGCGTTGATTACTTGAGTAGGGGCGTTATTGCCAAGCCATGTGATGGGAGGGTGAAAGGAGAGAAATAAGATAAGTATAAGGATTGACCCTGCCCCACGCATGAGTAAATTTCCTAAGGGAACGAGGCGGGTATTAGGAGAGGCGTTGCGCGTTAAAAGTGGTGCTATAAGAGAAGAGCCAAAGTTGACGCCAAGAACCATGACAACACAGAGTTGCGTATGGATAAGATCGTAGTTGGCAAAATTGACCAGCAAAATGATTCCTGCAATGGATGAATGTAAGAGGTAGGTTAAGCCAGCAGCCAACAAAAAAGTGGAAATAGGATCGGTTGAAAGATAACGAATGATGCTAGGTAAAATTTCGCTTTCACGTAAAGGTTCTGTCGCGGTACTTATCATCTCTAAAGATAAAATCAAAAGACCAATACCGATGACAATACGTCCTATTTGACGCCATTCACGTTTTTCTGTTGTCATGAAGATACAAGTGCCAATTAAAAGACACAAGGGTACAACAAGAGTGAGGTCATAGGTGAGAATTTTTACAACGATTGCTGATCCTAATTCTCCTCCACGTACAGCCATAAGTCCTGCTACTCCAGAGACAAAACCAGATTCAACGAAAGAGCCAACGAGGAGTGTTATTGCTGTAGAGCTTTGTAAAATCATTGCTGTAAAAAGTCCAAAACTTACGGCAAACAATGGTTTTGAAACGACGTGGCACATTTTATATTTAAGTCTGTCACCATAGGCGCGTTCAACTCCTGTGCGCACCATGCGTGTGGCCCAGAGAAGTAAAGAAATAGCGCCGGCAAGATGAAGGAGTACCAATGAACCATTCATGATACTTTATTCTTTCTTTGTTGTTGTGAATGTGGTTGCCTCAAATTAATAAATTGAAGTTTATTGTTTTTATTTCACTTTTGCTTTTAATACTTGATTAAAATCATAACCGCTTGGATTTTGAAAAACCTTTAGACCGAAACAGGGCAGAATGGAATAAAGGTGATCAAAGATATCGCCTTGAATTTGTTCATAGTCGATCCAAACGGTGGTGTTCGTAAAGCAATAGATTTCTAAGGGTAAACCATTTTCTGTAGGAGGTAATTGTCGTGCCATATAGGTCATATTAGGGTTGATGTTTAGATGCTGTTGTAGATAAGCAAAAACATAAGCACGAAAAGTTCCAATGTTGGTTAAACGGCGCGTATTGGCTAAGACATCATGATTTTTATCTAATTGAGCATTCCATTGATCAATTTCTGCTACTTTTTGTGTGAAATAATTTTCTAATAAATTAAATCGGGAAAGATATTTTTGTTCTTCTTTTGTGAGAAAATGGATACTTGATTGATCAATAAAAAGAGAGCGTTTGATGCGTCTGCCACCCGATTCTTGCATTCCACGCCAATTTTTAAAAGGGTCGGTCACAAGTTTACGGATAGGAACTGAGGTGATGGTGTTGTCGAAATTTTGAACTTTAACAGTATGCAAGGCAATTTCAATAACATCACCATCGGCACCGAGATTGGGGATTTCAATCCAATCCCCAACACGAACCATATCAGTGGATGAAATTTGAATACCGGCAACGAGAGAAAGAAGCGTATCTTGAAAAATTAACATGAGAACCGCGGCCATTGCACCAAGACCGGAGAAGAGAATAAGAGGGGAGCGGTCAATCAATGTAGCGACCATTAAAATTGTTGCAACAGCAAAAAGTGCAATTTTAGCAATTTGAATATAACCTTTTATTGGTTTTAGTCGTGCTGTTGGTCGTTGTTCGTAAAGGATGTTAATGACATTGAGACAGGAAGAAATTGTCAGGACGACAAAGAAGATAATGAAGGCGTTGGCAACATTACTGATGACAGTGCTAAATGCATCGGGCAATGTTGAGATAAAATTAACACCAATTGAAAGAATAAAAGCTGAAATGATATCCGCTATGTATTGAATAGCATTATTAATATCGATCGTTGTATTTTGGGGGAGAAAAGAAGAGAGTTTTTTTGCTCCGTGAATAAGTAATTTTCGTCCTAGAAAGTTCACTAAAAGGGCAGCTATAGTAAGAATAACAAGCCAAGAAATAGCCTCTAACCACGGATATTGAGCAATAAATTCGATCACTTTTTATTCTCCATTTCTAAAAATATATGCAGTTGAGGGTTTAAAATTTTACAACTGCTTAAGAGGAAGTATTGGAATTATGCTCTAAAGTCGTTAAATATGCAAAAAAGAATTTTCAAACTCTGTGAGAGATAATGCGTTTTCCGCCCGATTTCCTTAATGAATTGCGTACGAGACTCCCAATTTCAACAGTGATTGGGCAACGGGTGGATTTTGATCCTCGAAAAAGTAAGCCTTCACGGGGAGACTTTTGGTGTTGTTGTCCATTTCATGGTGAAAAAACGCCAAGTTTTCATTGTGATGATCATAAAGGGCGCTATTATTGTTTTGGTTGTGGTGTAAGTGGAGATATTTTTACCTTTTTGTGTGAGCTTGATGGATTGCACTTTTCAGAAAGTGTAGAGCGTTTGGCTGATTTTGCGGGAATAAAACTCCCTATTTTGGATTCACAAAGTCATAAACGTCAACTGGAAAAAGCTGACCTTTATGATGTGATGAAAATTGCTACAGATTTTTTTCAATATAATTTACGCGATAAAGAAGGTACGCAAGCACGTCGTTATCTGGATGCACGTGGTGTTACACCAGAGCTTGTAGAGCGTTTCCGCATTGGTTTTGCACCGGTAAGGCGTACAGCTTTGAAAGAAGCTTTGAGTGCACGGGGCATTTCAATAAAGCAAATGGAAGAATGTGGGCTTCTCTCAGTGTATGAGGAGAGCGCAGATTCTTATGACCGATTTAGAAATCGCATTATGTTTCCTATCGAAGATTTGCGCGGACGTGTGGTGGCTTTCGGAGGGCGTGCATTAGAGAAAGAGACACGAGCAAAATATCTCAATAGCCCTGAAACAGTGCTGTTTCATAAAGGAAATATACTTTATAACGCGGCAGCAGCTCGCAAAAATAGTCGCTTTGTTGGCGATGAAAAAATTCATTCACTCCTTGTTGTTGAGGGGTATATGGATGTCATTGCATTGACTAAAGCTGGTTTTGAAGGAGTTGTAGCACCCTTAGGGACAGCATTAACGGAAGCGCAAATTGAGCTTTTATGGCAGATGGGGAAGGAACCTATTTTGTGTTTTGATGGTGATGATGCTGGTTTAAAAGCTGCTTTTCGTGTTGCTGATCGTGTGTTGCCTCTTTTAAAGGCTGGGGTTTGTGTACGCTTTGTTTTGTTGCCACAAGGGAAAGATCCTGATGAAATTGTTTGTGCTGGTGGAGCTCAGCTTTTTTCTTCTTTTTTGCAAAAAGCTATTCCTTTGAGTGAGCTTTTATGGTGGCGTGCTACCTATGGAAAGCATTTTGAAATTCCAGAGGCACGAGCAGCGCTAGAAAAACAACTAAAACAACAAATTTTTACGATTAAGGATGAAGATGTCCGTCGTTATTATTTGCAAGATGTAAAAAAACGCCTTTTTGATTTTTTTCGTCCCTCTTTTTCAAAACAAAAGGGGGAAGGGCGATATGGTCAATCTTCACCAAATAGGACCTTTAAAGATCAAACCTTTTCTCTGTTAGCAAATTCTGAAATAGTACGAAATTCTTCGCAATCTATCCCTTTGCGTGAAGCAGTGATTTTACTCACTTTAGCTTACAATCCTGAGTTGTGGTATGAAAATTTTGAAATTCTTTCTGAGTTAGAATTAAAAAATACTCAATTGATAATTTTTCATCAAGCTATGTTGGAAATTCTTGGGGACCAACAGCTTCATGATAAAGAGACGATGGTTGCGTTCTTAGAAAAAAGAGGGCAAAAGGCTCTGTTAGAGCGTATGAAACATCTTGTGCAAAATATTGGTATGCGTATTATTCTTGGTGGAGCCCCTATAGAAGATGCGCGTGCTATATTAAAACAAGCTGTCTACTTGCATCTTCAAGAACACCACCTACATAAGAGGTTACAGGATATTGAAGAGCAACTTGTAGAAAATCCTAAGAGTGAGGTTTTTGATCTGCTTCGTGAGGTAAAAAATGAGCTGGAGCAGATGCAGGCAACAGAAGCGTTAATTGAAGGATTTGGAAGTTGGTTGGATGAAAAAATAGACGGGAATACACAAGATACGATAAAATGATTCGCTTTTTTAATGCGAATCAGTCACTTAAATTTTAGATGAGGAAGTTTATGTGGAGTGACATTTTTATAAAGATGACAATTAAATTTTAGGAAAAGCGGGTAAATTTTAGGAAAAGCGGGAAATTGGTTCTTACGATAGGGTGCAGAGATTATCTCAGAAGGGCTGAGAGGTGTCGGGGAAACTTCTGGAGTTTTCCCGCGTTTTTGTCTGGATGTCAAGTTTGTCTGGATGTCAGGGCGTATACAAAATGTATTCTTTCCAATGGTAATCTCTTAACAGGAAGTATATATGAGTAACTATTGGTAGATTTTAGTGAGAACAAAAAAACTGGTCACATGGAAACTATGGTTACATGGAAACTGTGAAGTGATCGAGTGGAGTTATGGTATGGCAACAAAGGTTAAACAGAAAGATAATGCAGAAGTAACAAACCAAGCGAGTTTGGATAGTCCTCTTCTTGATTTTTCTGATGATGCCATCAAGAAAATGATTAAACTTGCCAAAAAAAATGGTTACGTAACAATGGATGAACTCAATGCTGTTCTTCCTTCTGACGAGGTTACATCCGAACAAATTGAAGATATCTTGGCGATGTTCTCTGAGATGGGGGTTAATGTTGTGGATGATGAGGATGAAGTCGAGTCTGAAAATTATGAAGAAGAAGTTACGGTAGAGGGGGGTGATTTAGTAGAAGCCTCTAGCCACGCAATTGCAACGACAACGAATAAACGCGAAGTAACAGATCGTACGGATGATCCGGTGCGTATGTATTTGCGTGAGATGGGAGCTGTTGAGCTTCTTTCGCGGGAAGGCGAAATTGCCATTGCTAAGCGTATTGAAGCAGGGCGTGAGACAATGATTGCAGGACTTTGTGAGAGTCCTTTGACTTTTCAGGCTCTTATTATCTGGCGTGACGAGTTAAAAGAGCAGCGTATTCTTCTTCGTGAAATTATTGATCTTGAAACGACTTATGCTGGTCCAGAAGCAAAGCAGGCTCCTGTTATTGAGCGAAGTGAAGTTGATAAGACCGTAGAAGAAAAAATGTCTTCTGGTATACGTAATATGGGGGAGAGCGCAGGAGAGAGAAACATTGAAGACGATGATGAAGAGGACGAGGACGATGTTAACTTATCGCTTGCTGCAATGGAAAATGAACTTTGTCCTCAAGTTATGGAAACATTGGATTTTATTGCTCAAACCTATGTAAAATTACGAAAATTACAAGATCAGCATGTTGAAAGCAGTTTGGCAGAGCGTAAAGAGGGGGCCCTTACATCTTCTCAGAAGAAGAAATATATTCAATTAAAGGGTGAGTTGATTCAAGCAGTAAAATCTCTTTCTTTAAACCAAAATCGTATCGAAGCTTTGGTTGAACAGCTTTATGACATTAATAAGAGATTGATTCATAATGAAGGTAAGCTGAAACGGATTGCCAATAGCTATGGCATTGGCCATGAGGATTTTTTAAAAGAATACCAAGGGCGTGAATTGGACGCAGATTGGATGAATTATATTGCTGCTTTGCCTACACCTGGTTGGAAAGAGTTTTCGGTGCGTGAAGCAAAAGAAATCCAAAAACTGCGAAGTGAGATACAAAATCTTGCGCAAGAAACGGCTATTTCGATTGGTGAATTTCGTCGGATTGTTATGCAGGTGCAGAAAGGTGAACGCGAATCAACAATTGCAAAAAAAGAGATGGTAGAATCTAATTTGCGTCTTGTCATTTCAATTGCAAAAAAATACACTAATCGTGGTTTGCAGTTTCTTGATCTTATTCAAGAGGGTAATATCGGTTTGATGAAGGCTGTGGATAAGTTTGAATATCGGCGCGGCTACAAATTTTCAACTTATGCAACATGGTGGATTCGTCAAGCTATTACACGTTCAATTGCTGATCAGGCACGTACAATTCGTATTCCTGTTCATATGATTGAAACAATTAATAAAATCGTTCGTACCTCGCGTCAGATTCTCCATGAAATTGGACGAGAACCAACACCAGAAGAATTATCTAGCAAGCTTTCTATGCCGTTAGAAAAAGTACGAAAAGTTCTTAAAATTGCAAAAGAACCTATTTCTCTCGAAACGCCTGTTGGTGATGAAGATGATTCCCATTTGGGTGATTTTATTGAGGATAGGAATGCGTTATTACCAATTGATGCAGCTATCCAAGCTAATCTGCGAGATACGACAACACGCGTTCTTGCTTCATTAACACCACGAGAAGAACGTGTTTTGCGGATGCGTTTTGGAATAGGGATGAATACCGATCACACATTGGAAGAAGTGGGACAGCAGTTCTCAGTTACAAGAGAGCGTATTCGTCAAATTGAAGCAAAGGCACTTCGTAAATTAAAACATCCTAGCCGTTCACGAAAATTGCGCAGTTTTCTCGATTCTTAAATAAAAGAATTCGTGTGCATTTTAATAACTCCCTCTTTCTTCCTAATGAAGGGGGGAGGTGCTTCATGTTGTACTTGGATGCTTTCTTGAGAAAAACATAGGAAGAATTTGAACAATCTAGAAAGTTTTCGATGTTTAATGTTTTTCTTAGTTTTGGGGCTTTATACTTCTCTGTCTCAAAAGAATAGATATAGGGCAAAGGGTGGTTATGGAGTAGAGAGTAGGGGGGCTTTCAAGAAATGAACGATAAAAACATTACCTTGCGTATAGCGCGGCTCGTTTTTAAGAAATGAGATCTATTAGGAATAAACTTATATTGCAACATACGGACTTTTTGATGAAAAATGTATATTCTTTGCGGAATTTTTCTATCATTTTAGGTGACGCATTTTATTCTTCGTTAAGTTTACAAAGAGATGTTTCAATAGGTTATGTTCATTTATATGCGCTATTTTTGAATATTCTCTTTTTATTCAGATAGCTTTTAAGAACATGGTTTAAAGTATACATTAAGTTGAATCTTTTTAAGAGACAGAAATAGATAAAATTATAGAAATTAAACGTTTCATTTTTTATAGATCGTCTTAATTAAAAAAGGTGTGTCTGAGTTTATGAGTGGAGAACTTCCCTTTTGGAAAGTAAAAAAATTAGAAGAGATTTCCATTTCTGAGTGGGAGAGCCTTTGTGATGGCTGTGGCTGTTGTTGTCTCCATAAAGTTGAGGACGATGATACGGGTGACCTTTATGCAACCAGTATTGCTTGTCGTCTTTTAGATGGGGAAACCTGCAGGTGTCGAGATTATGCTCATCGTAAATCAATTGTACCAGATTGTATATCGCTAGATATTACGACAGTTAAAACAGTGCGTTGGCTCCCAGAAAGTTGTGCTTATAGATTAATTTATGAGGGAAAAGATCTTCATTGGTGGCATCCATTGGTATCAGGGGATTGTCAGACGGTACATACAGCGCATATTTCTGCACGCGGACAAATAGAGATTTACGAAGACGAATTATTATCTGAGGAAGATTATCTTTATCACATTACTGGTCTTCTACGTGAAGGCCAGTAATATGATTTTTTATACAACTTGTTTGTGACTTAATCGATCGCAAAGACTACAGTGACGCTCACGTTATAATTTAATTCACCACCTGCAAAATTTGTATTTGCGTAGCTTACATCTGCTGCTCTACTCATGAGACGTGGTGTTGGGTGATAGTAATCATCCTTTTCATTGATTTCAATAATTTTTCCTAATTTTAAATCGGCTGCTTGCGCTATCGTTTGCGCTTTTTCAATGGCTTCAGTAATGGCTTTTTTACGTGCTGCTTGATAAAATGGCTTTGTATCTGCGTTGGTAAAAGTAATGCCGTTAACTGAATTAACACCTAGTGTCATCGCTTGATCAAAGATTTTACCAGCATTGGTAAGATCACGAATGCGCACGGTTAAAGAATTTGAAACATGATAGAGTTTTTCATTATTCTTTTTTTCGTGGTGTTTATCAGAGGTCGACTGATAAATGGATAAGCCTGATGTTTGCAAATCATTTGCTTGGATGCCATTGTTTTTAAAAGCGTTTATAATATCATTGATGGATTGATTATTGGAAGCTAATGCCTTTTGGGCAGTTTTGTCATAGGTAACAACGGCTAGATTAATAATGGCCATATCCGGTGTTGCTTGACTTTCTCCGATTGCTGTCACTGTAATCGTTGCATTTTTCATTTTATTTTCTTCAGCATAAGCACGTACAGTCAACGATGTGGCTAAGAGTGTAAATGCTAATATAACTGTTTTAACCCGAGAACTCTTCAGTGGTTGAATTTTCTTTTCTATCATATCTATACCTTTATATTTGTCAGTTAATTATTCTCTCATTTTTAAGAGTTTTTGTAAAGAAATTAGAGCACTGAAAAAAAAACCAATAGAAAAGAGAAAAAGATGGGTTATAATCTTTGTCAGCTCTTGTATCATAGGGCATTTTAGTTTAGAGAGAAACAACCTATTTAGGGCCTGTAGCTCAATTGGTTAGAGCCAGCGGCTCATAACCGCTTGGTTGGGGGTTCGAGTCCCTCCGGGCCCACCAATAGGGAAATGTACAATAGAAAAATGGATCGCTTATATAAAAGTTTTGAGATTCTACCTTTTTCGTTTTTTATTTATTTTCCTGTTTGTTTTAGAAGCTTTTGGTCGTTGTTTGTTGCAGTTTTGTCTCTCAGTCGCTTTAATATGATGGTATGTTTTCTTAGTCTCATCAAAGAAGTTCTCTCATTTGCAACCTTTTAGCATTTGGATTAACTGATATGGGTCGCTATTTACTTTCTTAATTCATATACTGTTTTGTACTTTTTCTATATGGTGTTCTTCATAAAATAGAAGGCTAAAAGCTTCATTGGATAAGTTTATTTATACTTGTTCTGCAAATAAACAGACCTCAATAAAACCAATTTTAAAGATTGTACCTTTTCAGAACAAATGGCTCAAAAAACATTTAGTGTAAATTTGCTTTTTTCTAAGTGATGTTAATGTCTTTTAGACGTTCGAATAGCATCATTGTGATGAAAGGTTAGTGTATAAGAGAATGTGATCTATGGGCATTCATATGTATCATGGGGGCAACGATGATAACATTTGTTGATATTTTCTTTTTCTCAAGAAAGGAATTCTATTTAATATTTTGAGAAATATTGTTCATAGTGACGGTGGCGTGTTTTCTGAAAAGAATTTTATTAATTGTTCTTTGAAAAGTCAATTGAGTGATTGTTTCTATCGCTTTGCATCATCCAGATTCTATTGTAATAAGCATTTTATTATTCTGTAAGAAATGTTTTCTATGATATTGGAAAATTTGTTAAAATGCCATTTTCTGTTTTTGTGTATTTTTTGCTTAATGTTTAAATTATAGAGTTTTCATGTGATCCGAATTATTATTGAAGAGCAGATGTCTTTTTTGATTTTACTCTGATAAGGAATTGGCAATATTGCGGTAACCCTAGCACTTTTTTGTATTGCTAACATTTTTCTCGTATTGATCGTATAGAGAGTTTTATCTTTATTATGAGTTTTTTCTCTTATGAAAAATTATTGGCAGGGAGGGTGTTTTTTTGGAAAAGTATACTTCTTCTTCAAAGTCATACTTTGAAAATATAATTCTTCATTTGCATAAGGGGATTTCTCTCTTGTTGTAAATCTGTATAAAATTTACGTACAAAGATTGTGCGTGATGATTCGTTTTATTTTTTAATAGTATCATTTTTGCTTATGATAGAGACTTATATTAGTATTTACAAGGTGCGTTTAGAGGAGAGGTTACCTGTAAATGTGTTACAGAGTTTTAGGTAGTGTGGCTCTGTTTATAAGAATTTATTCCTATAACATTGTTATATTCTTGCTTTGCAATATTGTTAAAAAAACATAGATGGTGCTATGTAGAATAAATTGTGATGTATTTTTTTCAAAAAAGCTTTTTCGTGTTCTCTTATATAGAGTTCAGGAGTGTCTTCAGGGATATTTTCACATTAGTTTTTATTGGTCCGAATCGCAAGATCTGCGTAACATTATTCGCGTTTTTGATAGATTATACCAATTTTCATAAGAAGGTCTGGATCGTGTGATGCTTTCTGTTTCACTATGGTACATGACTAATAGAACTTCATCTGATTTTGTAAAATAAGTTTGTACACAATTGCTTCCATACTGCCTATTGCAAATATTTTTTTCTAAGGTATGAGATATATTTTGAACGCTTTAGCGTTATATAGTGTGACTACATGGAGTATGACTATGAAGAATGATAAAAAATTTGAAACAACTTTATCTGATATTATTGTGAAATGGGAGTCTTTATCGACGTCTCAAAAGCAAGCGATATTGGATAAAGTAGAAAATGCTACAGATTCTGCTCATTCAACAGAACATTTAAGGCTTCAATCTTCTTTTTATCTCCAGACGAAATCAAAGTTATGAGTTTTAAGTCTTCATCGGAGATGTTGAAACCAGTTATTACATATATGGCACTAGCATTTCCCAGTGTATTCAAAATAGCCATGAGTTTATCTACAGAAGGTCTCTTGCCTCCATTTATCATTTGTTGGACGTAATTTTGTCCACAGCCTGCAGCTCTGCTTATTTCAATCATTGTTCGTCCGTCACTTTTTATCAATTCAACTAAGCGTTGGAACCAATCTTTTTCAGTCTTTGTCATTTTTAGACCTTTACATATTTACGCTATAGCGTTAATATTGCGTTGCGAATCCAGAATATATGATACAAGGAGCGTGAAAATATCCATGTGTAGCTCTTCGCTAAGGAAGCATATAGAGTTGTTTTTAACTAATAACAAAATGTCCCCATACACTTTCAGATTCGAATCAATAAAAATGGTTGCTTAGTTCCACGGTTGTGAAAAAGTAAATGTGTATACCAGAAAGGGCGATACACACTCGTATGTTTATGAGATTTCACTATGATAGTATACGTAGCAGCATTATAAATCAAGATATACCCCAACATCAGAATTTGTAAAAAAAATTCTGCGTTGAGGTAGTGTGTGAATATAACGAAGCTTTAGAGCCTTAAGAGATAGGATAATGGCTGTAGAAAAAATGTAAATTGCATAGACAAAGAATACTGATTTCTTCTTTATTGTAATAAATTAGATCACTATCAGATGGTATATCGTATATATGCGTAAAAAAAATGGGAAATATCAAAAAAGTGATCTTGGATATTTTATTAAACAGGAAGGTAATCTGATCCACAAAGGTGGTTGTTTGGTAGAATTGTACATTCGATCAATGCCCTTATGGGGATGAATGTGTTTTTATGATGCTGCGGTTTATAATGAAGTCTGTGTTTATAATGATGTTGTTATTGATAACAATGCATTAACATATGGTTGTTTAGTGGTTCGTAAGAGTTCGCATGTTTATGAAAAATAAGAACTTTATCGTTATTTGAATATGAGTGGAGATGCATATGTTTATGCTAATGCGGTCTTTTTTGATCAAGTTTTGAATGCTCAATGTATTGAATTTTGTGGTGATACTCGTGATTTTAGAAAGGCTCGAGTTTATAATGATGCTTTAGTTTGTGGTGATGTAAAGATTTGTGGGAAGGCAAAATTTTACAGAAATGCTGTGCTTTGTGACACTGAAGATTTTTGTAATAATGAAAAACTTTTATATATAGCCGCATTCCACATGGCGTAAAAAGGAAGATAGGAACGATTTGGGCAAGGCTTGTATGATTGGATTGCGTCGTTAGTTTTATTTGACGTTCCTTATTTTTTGTATTTTGTGTCAATAAATATGTCGCAAATAATTGGTGTGAGTGTAGATTTAGCCGCTTTCAGAGATTTGTTTGCGTCATTTATCAATGCTTTAATGGAGAAAATAAGAACGCCGAGAGTGATTGTTCACACTTGGAACATGCGATTTATTGCATTCTTTTTTTGATTGAGGATGAAACAAATTGGTCAAGATGATCACTTGAGCGACAATTAAGGGAGATCCAAATGAGTGTAAACGAAATTTTATTGGGAGCAATGATTGTTGTTTTGTTGTGCAGCGGGGTTATATTTCGATTTTCTTTATATTATCGCAGTCAAGTGAAAATTTTAAAAGAGGAATCTAGAAGAATAAAGCATGAGTTTTTAAGAGATACTATGAAGATGACTGAAGAACGAGATAGGGCTATTAGAGAGCAAAGTATGGTGATTAAAAGACGCGACCAAGCAATTGAAAAACTGAAAAAACAAATTAAGCAATATGAAAAAAATGAAAAGAAATATAAAAAAATGCTTAAATCTGAAGATGATAAAGAGTGATTGTATTCATATTTTGCATTAAAGGGTTTGGAAATGTGTTAGGAAGATTGGAATGACGAGAGAGATAAACTTTAATGAAGCCAATTATGGTGCTGATGGAGAGATTGTATTGGAAGAGAATATTCAAGTTTACTCTGATTTTATGACAACATTTAAGTTTATAAGACAGAGCGTCGTTGATCATAAAATAAGAGTTTATGATGATAAACCAGTTTATAGGTAGGCTAGTTATTAAAAAGCGCGTCTATACAATCCAGCAATTTTATATTATTGCTGGAAACAGTTTTGCACGTTCTTTTTAGATGTAAGGTATAAATGCTACGATAGTTTCAGCTAATAGGTATAAAAAATTGCATGATAATAGAAAGAAAGAGATATTTGCTTTTTATGAAGATGAAATGGGTAAGTCAGTTATGATTATCAGATACAGAAGAGGAATATGAACGTAAAAGATATTAATATCTTGTAGAGTAAATATATTTCTCATTGATGATTTATCTTCTCTTCATGTGCGTTTATTTTTTATGAAAAATACAAAACTTAAGAGATTTTCTTTTTGATAAAGGCTATAGAGATTTGAGTATGATTGAAAATAAACATATAATCTGTAAGAATATGAATGTTCTTTGTGAGTGTCAGAAATAATACAAAAACTTCCTCTCATTGAGGGCAAATCAATCACTTTTCATTTGTCACAAAAGTAACTACCATACCATTATACAAAATAAACGCTTGTTTTAATGGTAAAGAATGTTAGGACTGTAGTTCTCTAATAAGAGCCTTATGTGTAATTTCTTTTATTTGCTCAATATTGATTAGGATATCTTGTTTTGTTGGATAACCTTTACTAGAAAAAGCAATTTTTTGTGCATCTCCTGAGATTAAACGCCAGTACCATTGATTGTGAACTCCTTGAAACACCTCAAAATACATGCTTCCCACCTCATAAAATAGCTGATAATTTTCAGGATAAATATTTAACTAATCCACTTGTAAACATTAATGTATGTCTCTCTAGGAAGTCGTCAATATATTCCCCTTAAATTTTCTGACCTTAAAAAATAATTTCTATGAGAGCTATTATTCTTTTAACAAGAAAAAAAATATTGTCAATAAGACATGAATGAGAATTTTATACTATAAAATTATTTTTTTTAATTTAAAGACACTATACTTTCATTTACAATGCAAATATTTTTCTGTCGTTACAGAAATAAAGTCTATAAATTATATAAAACTTCACCAGCATGGATAAAGTAAAAAATACTTTTTTCCATACTGGTGTTTAATCATTTCTTGCTTTTTCTTTTGAAATAGACGTTTATTGATTAGCTATAACCTCTTTTTGGGATACGCTTCGAATGAGTAAATCAATGAATAAGCTAAGGGTATAAGAATTGGCCATTTTAGCTTTCATATCGATAAGAGAGGTTGTAGTTTTAGGGTTAAAACCATTTGATAAACCTTGTCTTGACAAATATTGCTGCAATTTTTCATAAGAACTGTCGATTTTTTCTTGATTTAGTTTTTCGTTACGATCACTATCGGCAAGTGTTTCTTCCAGTCCTTCGATTTTTTTAATAAAATAATTCCAGTCAAAATCACCTTTTGTATATTCGGTGTCAAACATTTTTCCTTGTCCAGTTAAAAGCCAATTAATATTGACACCATATAACGTGCGGTATGTTTGTAAGACACTAAGATTGGGTTCTCTCTCTCCACGCTCATAAAAAGCAATGGAATTTTTTGTCATGCTAAAACTTTTAGCTAAGGTTTCACGTGATGGATCGCCTAAAGCAAGACGTACATAACGTAAACGTTTTCCAAATATGGTTTTTGATTCAGTTTCAGGACGTGCCACGAATTATCTCCCTCGGTAAATCATCATGGTATAAATCATTAAATAATAAAAGCACACTATGTATTAATATTCTATGATATAATGTCAATATTATAGCTTTAATTTCTTGTTTTTTTTTATTTGTGTAGATAGAAAGCAATCTTGCACTTATTGTATTGACAATTGATATTCACTTCAAAACAAAATTCCTTGTTGCTACATTTGTCTCTTGCTTTTTTTGAGAGAATTTTCATGTAATTTTACCATATATATTCTATACACCTCTGCATTAATAGATGCAACTTTAAAGAGATGCAAACTTTGGATTGGTACTGGGTGTGCTTAGATGAAGTAGAAAATAAACTTTGAGGAATGATCATGGCCCTATTACGCTATTTTGGGTTTGCTTTTTTTTTCACGATTATTGGTGTCTTTTTAGGAGGGGTTATTGGTTGGTTTGAAACGGAAAGTATTACTGGTTTTCTTAAATATTTTTTTATTTGCTTTGTTTTAGGAATTTTGGAAATTTCTTTATCTTTTGATAATTCTATTATCAATGCGCGTGTTCTTAGTAGAATGAGTCCATTGTGGCGTCGTCGTTTTCTTATATGGGGCATTTTGATAGCTGTATTTGGGATGAGAATTGTTTTTCCATTATTGGTGGTTGTCGTTGCTGTTGGGATTAATCCAATTGCGGCAGTCAAATTAGCGATATGGGAACCACATCGATATGCTGAAGTTTTAACCGATGCGCATATGGGGATTGCTGCTTTTGGAGGAACTTTCCTTATGATGGTTGGCTTAAAATATTTTTTTGATTCTGAAAAAGAAGTGCATTGGCTTAATGTTATAGAGAGACCTGCTCAAAAGTTTGGGGCGCTTGTTGGAATTGATATTGCAATTGTTTTGATTTTGATCTTATTTGTTTCAGCTCAGATTGATGCAGAAAATAAAATAACTTTTTTATTGGCAGCACTTTATGGACTTTTGACCTTTATCGGTGTTGAAGTTGTCGGTCATCTCTTGGATACTCCTCAAAAGACTTTAACAACAGTAGCTCACGGGGGAGTAGGGGCGTTTCTTTATTTAGAAGTTCTTGATGCTAGTTTTTCTTTCGATGGCGTGGTTGGTGCTTTTGCCTTTTCACACAACCTTTTTATTATTGCAATAGGTCTTGGTATCGGAGCATTTTACGTTCGTTCTATGACAATTATGTTGGTTGAATCAGGAACATTATTGCATTATCGTTATTTAGAGCATGGTGCTTTTTATGCAATTCTAGTTCTTGCAGTGATTATGTATCTGCAAACGATTATATCGGTTCCTGAAGTTTTAACAGGACTTGTGGGAGTCTGTATTATTGGAATGGCATTATATTCTTCGATTCGTTTTAAGCATCGTCAATTAGATAAACATGTTGTATCTAAGTAATGGAGATTTCTTCCTTTTTCACACTTTGTTTATCGCATATCTTTGAATAGAAAGAGGTCTTTTATGCAAAATAAAATACTATTTTATTGCTTATTTGCGTTTTTTTAAAGTTGAGTTCATTGCATGATACTACCCATGAAGCCAATAATGTACAATCTCTAGGATACTTTTTGACCTAAATATAAGATAGAAAGCTGATGTTATACTTTTTACCAGCTTTCAATATTATGACAAGCTCTTGCATTTAATGGGTCATAAGAAGCATTCTTACTGTTTTTTTGAATGATTTATTCATACATTGATTCTCTTTGTAACGTGTAAAAGAATGTTTTTGAAACAGGTTTGAAATGAGAGAATTTACGATATTCTGGACTCTTACTTAAATATGTGCAAAATGATTTATCCTTTATAAATCAGTGTATTATAATGGTAGATTAGAGAAGGATATTTTAAGAGACCATTAAAAGTTCTATACCGGCTTCGTTCATTGTTTTAAGCATAGTGTTTAGTGATCCGTTTACATCAATACCAGCACAGGCATTTAATGAAACACTGACTTTAAAACCGCATTGTATAGCGTGAAGAGCAGAAAATCCGACACAAAAATCAGTTGCTAAGCCACACATAATGAGCTTAGTAAAACCATGTTCTTTGAGATAAACTTGTAAACCTGTTGGTGTTTTTTGATCATTTTCAAGAAAAGCAGAATAGCTATCCATTTTTTGATTATAGCCTTTTCTAAGGATAAGTTGTGCCTTTTCTGCTCTAAGAGATGGATGGAATTCTGCTCCTTGTGTTCCTCGTATGCAATGATCAGGCCAAAGTATTTGAGGACCATAGTCAAGAATGACTGTATCATAGGGCTTTTTTTCAGGATAACAGGAAGCAAAGCTGCAATGGTTTTTGGGATGCCAGTCTTGGGTTAAGATAACGTGGTCAAAATGATTTATGAGATTATTGACGGCGGGTAAAATAGCATCACCTTGAGGTACGGCAAGTGCTCCACCTAGTAAGAAGTCATTTTGAACATCAATGACGATTAAGGCTTTTTTTTCCATAAATATATTCCTATACGAGATGAGCTTTTATCGTATTTTTAAAAAGCTATATGTCGTCTTGAAGTTTTGAAATGATGTGCTGGATATTGATATTATTTTTATAATTATCAAGCCAAAAGAGGGGGATGGATAAGTTTTTACAATTGGTTTTATAGTTTTTTACGAATTGTAACCACGTACCAATGGGAAGTGCGCTGTAGTCATTTGTTGCTACGTGTTGATGCAAAGCTTTCATGATCATTGGGCTTGGGACGTCAGATCCCATAAGGCGGCGGTCGTTTTGTAAACGTAATTTAAGCCATATCAAGGCAAGGGGTGAAGTCCATTGCTTTCCGTAGCAAAAAATCGATGAAAAAAGAGAAGGATTTTTTACTGCGTAATATAAAGCCCATAAAGCGAGAAAAGAAGGCGCATAGAGAATTGCTTTTCTTTGTGGTATCATATTACATTGATAAGTCGGTTTAATACGATAAAAATACAATGTTATATCTGGTATGGAAAAGAGAGGCAATGTTTGATAACAGGTTTCAGGTACAGCTAAAAAGATTTGCTTTTTGCTCTTTAGGGGGATGTTTTTTTGCATTCAGGACCATACTGGGGCTTGTGAGATTAGAAAAAATGTACCAATATAAAGCGAAAGCTTTTGATACGACGTAAGTGCTATTTACTGTACAGTTTCAAAAAGCAAAAGCAGTTTTTTCAAAATCCTAATCTTTAATATCGCATAATATAAAGAGAAATTTATGGCACGTCAATTTATCTATCATATGGCTGGGCTTAACAAGTCTTACGGCAATAAAAAAGTTCTAGAAAATATTCATTTGTCTTTTTATCCAGATGCGAAGATCGGTATTTTAGGGCCGAATGGTGCAGGGAAGTCAACTATTTTACGTATTATGGCTGGGCTAGATAAGGAATATACGGGAGAAGCATGGATTTCTGAAGGAGCACGCTGTGGTTATCTACCACAAGAACCTTTGCTTGATGCGAGCAAAGATGTGCGTGGTAATGTGATGGAAGGTGTTGCAGATAAACAGGAAGTTCTTGAGCGTTATAACGAATTGATGATGAATTATAGCGAGGAAACGGCTGATGAAAGCGCACAGCTTCAGGACATTATTGACAGTCAGAATCTTTGGGATTTAGAAAGTCAAGTGGAAATGGCTATGGCTGCTCTTGGCTGTCCGCCAGCCGATGGGGATGTAACAAAACTTTCGGGTGGTGAGAAGCGGCGTGTTGCACTTTGTAAATTGCTTTTGTCAAAACCTGATTTATTACTTTTGGATGAACCGACAAACCATTTAGATGCTGAAACGACGGCTTGGCTTGAGAGGCATCTACGTGAATATCCTGGGGCTGTGCTTTTGATAACCCATGATCGTTATTTTCTCGACAATGTAACGGGTTGGATTTTAGAATTAGATCGCGGTAGAGGTATTCCTTATGAGGGGAACTATTCTGCTTATTTGGGGGCTAAAGCCAAGCGTTTGGCTCAGGAAGGCCGTGAAGAGGCAGCGCGTCAACGTGCTTTATCACGTGAGCAAGAATGGATTGCTTCTAGTCCAAAAGGGCGACAAGCAAAGTCAAAAGCTCGGATTAAGGCTTATGATGAGTTGGTTCAATCAGCACGTGAGCGCCGTCCTGGAGAGGCGCAAATCATTATTCCTATTGGAGAAAGATTAGGACAAGTTGTTATTGAGGTTGATAATCTCTCTAAAGCTTATGGTGAACGTGTATTGATTGATTCTCTTTCTTTTAAACTTCCTGCTGGTGGCATTGTCGGCGTTATTGGGGCCAATGGTATGGGAAAGTCGACCTTGTTTAAAATGTTGACGGGACAGGAAAAGCCCGATTCAGGTCAGATACGTATCGGTGAAACAGTTCACATGAGTTATGTGGATCAGAGTCGCGATTCCTTGGTGGGGGATAAAACTGTTTGGGAGGAAATTTCTGGTGGAAATGACATTATTAAATTAGGCAAATATGAGATGAATAGCCGCGCTTATTGCGGGGCTTTTAATTTCAAGGGGGCAGATCAGCAGCAGAAGGTGGCAAATTTATCAGGAGGGCAGCGCAATCGCGTACATTTGGCGAAACTTCTAAAAGAGGGGGGGAATGTGCTTCTTCTTGATGAACCGACAAATGATCTTGATACTGAAACATTGGGTGCATTGGAAGATGCATTGGAAAATTTCGCTGGTTGTGCAGTTATCATATCGCATGATCGTATGTTTCTTGATCGATTGGCAACACATATTTTAGCCTTTGAAGGTGATGGTCATGTAGAATGGTTTGAAGGTAATTTTGCTGAATATGAGGCTGATAAAGTTCGTCGTCTTGGGGCGGAATCTCTTAATCCTAAGCATGCAAATTATAAACCTCTTACACGCTAGAATTTTTTATCTTATCGCAACTTTGTTAGAATAATAGTGTATTTTATTGCGTTTGTTATTTCATAAATAAAGTGTGTGTGTACTCTGTGGGAGTTTTTATTCATTGAAAAGAGTAAGAGACACTTTATGAAATTATGACCTAAATAGGGTTATTTTTTCTCAATAGTATGCAGTTCTTGTTTTGAGGTGGGCATAAAAGGCATTTTTATCCATCTGTCCCCTCCGTTTATGAGCTGTAAGAGAATGATTTGGATTGATTTATCATGAATAGATTTGAAATGAGGAAAATCTACGGTATTACGGTTTTTTATTCAAGTTAAAAATGAATTATTATTATAAATCAATGTATTCTCATTATAACGAGAAGCAGGGAGATAAGATCTGTTTGTTTTTTACATTAGCCTATTTTTTTCATAGTATGATAAAATAGAGAGAACAAAATAGATGAGAATATGCGTTGTATGCTTGACTTTTTTTCCTATAAACAAATGTTTATAGGAATGTTTAGGGGATAATTATGAAAAAAAGTGCAAGTTTAGATGCAATGATTGTGCTGCTGAAAGCGGTCGCAGAAGTAAGCCATTTACGTGTTCTTAGGCTCTTACATCATGAAGATTTAACAATTCCTGATTTTATTTTTATTCTTGATCAGTCGCAAGCGTGTATATCACGATATTTACGTTTATTGTACGAAGCACGATTGATTGAGCGTTATCAGAAGGGGGATAGCCTTTATTTTAAGCTTTGTCATGATTTTTGGGGTAAAGACATTGTGATGGGTATTCTTTCGGCTTTGCCAAAGAATGATGTGTTGTTAGCGCATGATTTAGAACGTTTGAAGGATGTTAAAAAGCAGCGTCAAAAAACGAGGAAGAAGCATTTCTTACAAAATGCGTTGCAACGGGATGTATTACGGTCATCCTATATGGCAGATCATCGTGTAGAAAACTCTTTACTTGAAATCATTGGCGATAAACCATTTCAGACGATGCTGAATATTGGAAGAGGTGGAGACTCTATCTTAAAATTGTTTTCTAATCTTTATACGCATGCGGTTCAAGTTGTGCTTGATAGCAATGTTTTTCACTTGTCTGTTGGAGATACAACTTTTGATTTAGTTATTCTTCATTGGGTTTTACATTTTCTTGAAAATCCTGAAATATTCCTTCATGAGATATCAAGTGTTTTGCGTCCTCATGGCCGTTTATTGATTGTGGATTTTGGTTATCATGAAATTGAGTCTTCATATTCTGATCAAGTGCATATGCGTTTTGGATTTTCGGCTTTACAAATAGAACAATGGCTTAAAAATGCGGGACTTGTTCTAGAACAAACGGTTTGTCTTACTCCTATACAAAATGAAAACAGTGAGGAGGGGATTGCTACGCTTTGGCTTGCTCATGATCCGCGTTTATTGGTTGACGATATCAAAGATAAACAAGTAGATTTTGCATAAATCGCGTTTGTTAACGTGCTTTATACTCTGATTTTTCTCAAGGAATAGAGTAGAGATAAAACTTTATTCAATCATTGATGAGCTATTGTTTTTTACATTTGTATTATGTTTTTATATGGAAGTATTGGTGTTTTATAGCGGCGTGTAGGCTGTATAATGAAGCACCTTCTATAGAGTTAAGCCTACGAGGATCATTATTTA
Organism: Bartonella sp. AA18HLJMS; assembly: GCF_042197245.1. Taxonomy (NCBI): domain Bacteria; kingdom Pseudomonadati; phylum Pseudomonadota; class Alphaproteobacteria; order Hyphomicrobiales; family Bartonellaceae; genus Bartonella; species Bartonella sp. AA18HLJMS. The sequence continues at coordinate 44,265 of NZ_JBHIRP010000006.1, forward strand.
AGGTGTCTTGATATTATATTTTATTAGCCAATATATTGATTTTAAAAGATCATTGATTTTTTAGACTCAATAAGAGGTTTAAATACAGGAATGTTGTTTCATTTCAAATTTCCTGTTTCAGAATCCGAAAGAGTCTGTTTGTCTGCTACAAAAGAAGGTATTTATCTTAATGATACCGTTTGTAAAAGAAAATACATTTTCTAAATGTGAGAGCGGCTGCAATATGATATAATGCCGCACAATATAATCATAGTGAAGGCTCATACCTTTATAAATATCAGAGATGGTGGTGCCCAATAGATCTTAAAATATCTCTTTAAAACAGGTTTTTAGATAAGGAGTACCTTGGAACTTTTAGTGAGGGGTGCAAAAAGATGCTCTAAAAAGACGAAAAAGTAAAAGGGTAAGACAATGCATTATATTCATAAAATAAGATCGGCGATGATCTATGGATAGTTTGTGGCTGAAAGTAGGAAAGAAAAGCGTGATATTACACTAAAGTTTCGTATCTCTTTATCATGAGAAGTTATGAAGATTATTAAATAAGTCCATTGTTTTTGCCAAAAGTATTTTCTTTCTTTTTATGTTTGCCGCTCATCTTATGACGCAGTCCGTGGTTATAGCGTAAAATTGATAGGGCACCATCGTCTTTAGTTTAAGTAAAAGTTGTAAGCCGGCATCATCGTTTTATGTTTTTTATCCATATGCTTCTTCTTGTTTGTGATGTGCGATAGTATGGCTATTCATTAATTCAATAGACGAAGATTGAAAATATGGGAATCTTACGTTCTTGAGGTTTCTCATGTAAATTGTAAAATGATGAGTTATGATTGTAAATTAATGAATTGTTTACGTTAGAAGAACAGAATATAAAAATTTTTGAGCATAGAAACTACTGTGTGTATTATTTTACGGGATCATTTAAATGATAGAGATTAAGAGAAAATGTCTGCATTGATTTCGGTTTGTTATGTTAAAATGCGTTAGAGACTGTTGGTTATTGTAAAATGGTTTATCGTTATTTGGAATGACGATGGGGCGTGATTCGAAAAAAATACCTTCAGAGTTCTCATTTTCTCATAAGATTAAGCTGTTTAAGTTCCTCATTGATTGTTACATGAGGGATGTAACAATATTTTAATGATCATTTACAGAAATTTTTTATAAAGATAGATAAGATTTTATTTTCTCTAATTTATTGTTTTATTTAAATAATTCATAGCTTTCTTGCAAGAAGATGTTTTCCATTTTTTACGGTTATTTGTGTAAGATTTTAAAAATCTACGTTTTTCTTTTTGTGGTGATTGCTGTTGGAAAAGTGATTCTACTTTTACGTAGTTTGATTTTTATAGGGTGGATACGTAGAAATTACGGTTTTTTAATATGATCATCAGAGTTATGAAAGAAACTATTTAAAAGTTATAATGATGGTAGATTCTAATTGATGCTTATTGAAATAAAATTGCTTCAAATTGGGTCATTTTAAACTTTTTTTGCCTAAATTTAAACATTTTTAAATAATTTATAATTCTTTTATGTTTTTTTGCGTAGAAGATGATAAGAATTTCTTGTTGTTTAAAGAATTTTATTCCATAGCAAGAATATTGCATCGGCTATCTTAGTGGTTGATGTAAGAGGACAATCGGGGAACCTCCTCCCCCCCCCCCCGCGTGGATCCCCTAGATTGTCTGGCCTGACTGAGGATTTCCTCAGTCAGGCTTTTTGTAATTATTTTAGGAAATGTAAGGTGTTATTAGGGGGGGAGTGTAAGATCTGTTATTGTTTCGCCTATAGTACCTAAATACATAGAGGGGCGAGTCTTATTGGGCGGATAGTGTTAGCGTATTCATTTTTAATAATTTGATTTTTCTTTATTGAGGCATTGTTGCATGTTATAAGAAGAATCATAAAAGGAAGCTATGTTTGTATTCTGTGATCTTTAGGTAAGAGATAATGGGATCTTTTTCACATCGTATTATTTTTATTTTATTTGTATTTTTTATTTCTGGCGCTGTCTTTTTTGCTTCTCAAAGTAGTGCTGTTTATCAGTTTTTTTCCGGTCGCTCTTCTTTTTCTTCTCAGCAGCTTGATGTAACAGAGGAGGAGTTGTTAGAGAGATTATCCGTATCTTTTCCAGATATTATCAAGCATCTTTCTAAGATGACCCCTCAACAGCAGGAGTTGTTTATTGCGCAGCTGCGTCGTGATGTAATTGCGCTTGCTTCTAAAAGTGGTCAGAGTCGTGAGCAGGCTCAAAAATCTGGTGAAACTGTTGCTATGGCTCTCTCAAAAGCGATTTCTCGTCCTTCCGTTGCTAATGCTTATTTTTAGCTATTTTTTAATTGCGCTTTTGGGTTTTATTTTAAGGAGAAAGAGCTTTTCGTGAAATTTTGAAAAGTGCGAGGAGATAATCAATTTTTAAGGTATTAACAAAATTTATCTCTCAAAAGGTAAGCAATTGGAGTATAAGGGTAATGTTGCAATCATTACAGGAGTGATAGAAAGTCTATCAAGGGTATTGGTCCAAGTTAATTGCATTATCAATCGCTACAATGACAAAAGCAGTATTGATTATAATAAAACACGTTAACTGCATTTTATATGCCGGTTATTTTTTTATTTGATATGAGAAAATAAAATTTTTTAAAGGATTTAAGCTTTTTTTGTTCTACGGATTTTAGGATATTTATCCACTTGTATGATTTCTGAAAATGAGGTGCAAGACTGATAAGATGATAGTCTGTAACAAAGAAAAAATATTTGAATGAAGATGAGAGGTCTATTTTTATTTAAAAAGGCTTTGGGGGTATTGAGTTTTCTAACATTTTTCAAAAAAATAGACACAAGTAATTTTTAAGCTTTGTTGTAGGGATAAAAACGGATATAACTTTTTTAGTATATTGTTTTATAATGATAATTTATCATTTTATATTGAATGAGAATCTTAAGAATTGTAAAATCCTCTCATTTTAAATTTATCCATGGTGAAAAAATTAAAATCAGTTTCTTGTATACCACAAGTAGAGGCTTGTGTGGATAAAAACTCTTTTAAAAAGGAATTAAAAAGCTTCTTTGAGACATCTTGAGAGCTAAAAGTCTGTTCCAATATTTTGAATTGGTAAAGAGTATGATGGTTTTAATATATTTATGAATTTTTTATGCGCAATGATGGGGAGATTTGTTTTGTGATTTTTTGAGGTTTTATCGGACATAAAGAGTGCAGTGGGTGTTTATTAATCAGAGAGAAGCGTTGATAACGGTTTATATTTTTTGTGAACCTTTTTTGATATCGAGCATCTTCGGTAAAAAGATGCTCTTGTCTCTCTTTCTTTGAGGGATTGATCTCAATAAAAAAATTAATAATCTTATGTAAAAAATATTACATCTAGTTCAGATGCTATTTTTTTAATATAAAAATTGATTGATACAACAGTGATAGCCGAAAGTTATAGATTATATCATTTTATTTGATACGCTATAAGATTAATTATAGTCTTTTTATTTTTTTATTTTATGATATAGAGAAATCTGAGACTTGTGCATAAAGATATATTCTTTTATTTCATAATTTTAGCTTGAAATTGTCTTACTATTTCCTTTTTAAAGACGTTCTTTTGCTTTCTTTTTTGTATAATACATTTGCAAATTACTTGCGGCTAGAATTTGAGAATGTTTGAGTGAAGAGAAAGAAAATGCAATTTTTGAAAATCTTGTTAAATACAGCATGTGCTGTATTTTTTGTATTTGATATAAGTTGGACTCATAGTGTCTTAAATGTTGCGGAATCAGGAGAAACCTCAGTGATTGTTGCTTCTAAGATTTCTGCTCGTCCTTATGAGTTTCTTATTCAGAAACTTGCGAATAAATATAATGTTCCCGTTAATTTAGCACATGCTGTTGTAAAAGTTGAAAGTAATTATAAGGCAGGTATAAAGGGGGCTGCTGGTGAAATAGGTTTGATGCAAATTAAACCCTCTACGGCACGAGGATTGGGTTTTAGTGGTTCTGTACAGGATTTGTACGATCCTGCGACCAATCTTGAATATGGTATGCGTTATTTGGCAAGGGCCTATAAACTCAGTGGTGGAAGTACGTGTGGTACAATCCTTAAATATAACGCAGGTCATGCTGCAAAAAAAATGAATTCCATTTCAGCGAAATATTGCGCAAAAGTAAAGACTTATCTGGCTTCATTAAAATAAAAACATCTGTTGAGAGAGGTTTGTCATAAAATATTTTAAGATGCTATTTTCACGGAGCAAAAAATGTTTTATAAATCAGTATGTCAGTCGGCTGGGCAGCCGCGCTTGTCCAATGCTGAAAGGCGGCAGGTGAGGAAAGTCCGGGCTCCATGGAAAGACGGTGCCGGGTAACACCCGGCGGGGGTGACCCTAGGGAAAGTGCCACAGAAAGTAAACCGCCTATTTTTATAGGTAAGGGTGAAAGGGTGGAGTAAGAGCCCACCGCGCATTCAGTAATGAATGTGGCAAGGTAAACCCCACCGGGAGCAAGACCAAATAGAAATGACGTGCAAAATTTAATTTGCAGCCGATTTCCGGGCGAGTCATTCGGGTAGGTTGCACGAGGCGGATGGTAACATCCGTCCCAGATGAATGGTTGCCATGTAAAGTGTAAGCTTTACTCTACAGAACCCGGCTTATAGGCCGACTGATATTTCATGATGATACGCGATATTTTATAAGATCAATTATATATGGTCTTTTATGGAGTCTATGTGTTTGAAATGGACACTTGAGCAAAGAGTGTTTTAAAAAATTATAACATTTCTTTAAGTATAATGCGTTAGGATCTGTTTTAGGATAACTTTAGTTTTTTCGTTCATTGTGATTAATGTGAAAGTTGAAGGCCAGGTTATTCTAAGATCAGTTGCCATGAGAGAGCTGTTGATTTAAGACAGCATAACTTCAAGACGGATTATTTTGATAAAGCAGGATCAAAGAGCTGAACGCCATATTCCAGTGTTGTTACAGCCAGTTTTGGCTGGGCTTATGCCATTGGTTGGAGCAAAAGTGATTGATGGCACCTTTGGTGCTGGTGGTTACACGCGCGCTTTGTTAAAGGCAGGGGCACAGGTGATTGCTCTTGATCGTGATCCTCATGCTATCAGTGCAGGACAATTGCTTGTTGAAGAATTTTTTCCACGCCTTCGTTTGGTCCATATGGCGTTTTCACAGCTTGATCGTGTCGTTGAAGAGAAGGTGGATGCAGTTATTTTGGATATTGGTGTCTCTTCAATGCAGCTTGATGAAGCAGAAAGAGGTTTTTCTTTTCAAAAAGATGGGCCATTGGACATGCGAATGGCTCAGACTGGTTTTACAGCTAGCGATGTTGTCAATCATTTAAAAGCAAGAGATTTGGCACGTATTTTTAAGGTATTAGGAGAAGAGCGTTATGCGGGACGAATTGCACGGATGATTGAAAAACGTCGTGTTGTTCAGCCTTTTTTGCGTACGGGTGATTTGGCGTATGCTATCGAAACGTTGATAGGACGTAAACCGGGAGATCGTATTCATCCTGCAACACGTGTATTTCAGGCTCTTCGTATCTATGTTAATGATGAAATTGGTGAATTGGCGCGTGGTTTATTTGCTGCTGAACGCGTTTTAAAAGCTGGAGGCCGTTTGGGGGTTGTCAGTTTTCATTCTCTTGAAGATCGTATGGTCAAAAGATTTTTTTCGACTCGTTCTGGAGAACGTATGAGATCACGCTATCTGCCAGAAATAAAGGCTGCTCCAGCAACATTTTTTCCTTTGTTTAGAGGTGGGGTCACGGCAACTAAAGAGGAGTTACAGAAAAATCCTCGTTCACGTTCTGCGCGGTTGCGTATTGGTGTACGGACTGAAGCAGAGGCTCTTACAGAAGATATGAAATTATTTAGTTTAGCAGAGATTGCCAGTTTTGAAGGCGGCAAGAAATGACAGTTTTTCGTACATTTGATATGATTTTAGTGATGATTATGATTTGTATGGCAGGTCTTACTTATAAGGTAAAATATGATGTTCAAAAACGAATGAATGAAGTTCTTCATCTTGAGCATGAAATTGCTGCAGCAAAAAATACGGTGAGTTTGCTTCATGCTGAGTGGGCTGTGATGATCAAGCCTTCGCGCATGCAAAAACTTGCGAAACGTTATCAAAAAGAACTTGGATTAGAAGTTATACAGCCGCGTCAAATCGTAGAATTTAAAGACATTCCGGTACGGGTACATGATCCAATTGAAGAATTGATTAAACAAAATATCTTGGAAGATAATCAAGATATTTTGGCAAATCGTCGGGATTCTCAGATGAATGGTGTTGTCCAAAAAGGCGCGCAGTAATGAAATCGACTTTTTTATTCTCACAGAAGAAAAAGCGCTTAAAGAATTCGTTGAATAATCATAATGTTTCTGTTCGTCGTCCCTATTCTAGTCGTCCACGTTTGCTTTTTTCGTTGTTCTGCTTTTTAATTTTATATGGCATCATGGGGGCTTGCCTTATTTCTTATGGGTTGGAAGGTGGACAGATTGAAGAAGCAAAAGGGCCTGGAGTTCTTCAATTGATGGCACGGCCTGATATCGTTGATCGTAATGGTCGTTTATTGGCAACAGATATTAAAACTTATTCACTTTTTGCTGAGCCACGACGTATTATTGATGTGGATGAAACAATTGAATTGCTCTCAACAGTTTTGCCTGATCTTAATTGGCAGGAAACCTATAAGCGCTTAAAAAGAAAATCTAGTTTTTCTTGGATACAGCGGGGGTTAACACCAATGCAGAAGACGCAAATTATGGCTCTTGGTATACCAGGAATTGGTTTTCGGACTGAAATTCGTCGTTTTTATCCTGATGGACCTGTAACTTCCCATATTCTCGGTATGGTGAATGTTGATAATCAGGGCATTGCAGGTATGGAAAAATATATTGATGATGCGGGGTTGAGTGCTTTGCGTGCCGCTGGTCTTGCCATGGAAGAATCGTTAAAACAAGTTCAGCTTTCGATTGATGTGCGTGTTCAGGCAATTGTTCATGATGAACTTATTCAGGCTATGAAGCGTTATAAGGCAATTGCTGCAGGAGCTGTTATTTTAAATATACATACGGGGGAAGTTTTGGCTTTGGCATCACTACCAGATTTTGATCCTGGAAATCCTATCGAAGCTTTAAAAAGTGATCGTCTCAATCGGATGACGGCAGGAGCTTTTGAAATGGGATCAATTATTAAGAGTTTTACGACCGCCATGGCACTTGATTCCAATATTTTTCATTTAAACAGTATTATTGATGCTTCAAAGCCAATAAAAGCAAGTAGTGGGTATACTATTCATGATTTTCATGGAAAAAATCGACCCTTAACGTTATGGGAGGTTTTTATTTATTCTTCTAATATTGGTTCTGCTAAAGAGGCATTGGCGATAGGGATTGATAAACATCGTGGTTTTTTACAAAAACTTGGATTACTGGATCGTCTCACAACAGAGTTGCCTGAAGTTGCCCACCCTATTGTGCCACATCATTGGAAGGATATACATTCTATGACGATTTCTTTTGGGCATGGTATGGCAACAACACCCTTGCAAACAGCTGTCGGGGCTGCTGCTTTAATGAATGGTGGTTGGTTAATTGCTCCGACATTTTTAAAACGCACAAAAGAACAAACTCTGCACCATGCAAAACGGGTTTTGCAGGCTAAAACAAGTCAAAATATGCGTTACCTTTATCAATTAAATAGTGATATTGGTTCTGGACGTAATGCAAAAGTAGAAGGCTATCGTGTAGGTGGTAAGACAGGAACAGCTGAAAAAGTTGAAAATGGAAAATATTCTAAAACAAAAAATTTCAATAGTTTTCTTGCTGCTTTTCCTATTGAAGATCCTGCTTATGTTGTTTTAACAATTATCGATGAACCAAAGCCAGAGGAGGGACAGCGTTCAGCAACAGCGGGAATGAATGCTGGACCAATGCTTGCTAATATTGTTCGTCGCACAGCTAGTTTTCTTGGTGTAAAACCCGATTTTAAAAAAGAATATGAGCCTCTTTTAAGTAAAAAGAGCAATTCAAGTTTCGTTAAACAACGGTAAAATGAATATAAAGGTGCGTTATCATGTTGTTGGGAACAGTTTTTACAGAATGTGTTGAAGATGAAAGTCTTTCTTCAATAGAAATAACAGGAATAAGTGTGGATTCTCGGCAAGTTTTGCCAGGCTATGTTTTTGTCGCTGTTCAAGGAAAAAAAAGTGATGGAAGGCACTATATAGATGATGCGATAAAGCGTGGCGCACGAGCAATCGTTACAGATTATCATGCTGTTCTTGAGGATTTATCTGTTCCCATTTTACGTGTTTCTAATGTTCGTCATAGTTTAGCGTTGGCAGCTGCACGTTTTTACGGTTCTCAGCCTGAAACGGTCGTTGCTGTGACTGGTACAAGTGGTAAAACATCTGTTGTCTCTTTTCTTCGGCAAATTTGGACTTATGCTGGATTTTGTGCTGCTAGTATAGGAACTGTTGGTGTTGTTTCTCCTAAACGGAATGTTTATGGTTCTCTCACAACACCTGATCCGGTCGTCTTGCACCGTCTTCTTTATGAAATTTCTTATGAAGGTGTGACTCATGCAGCTCTTGAAGCTTCTTCGCATGGGCTTGACCAAGGACGACTTGATGGAGTCCGTTTAACGGCTGGTGCCTTTACTAATTTAGGGCGAGATCACATGGATTATCACACGGGGGTAGAGGATTATTTGCGGGCTAAAATGAGGTTGTTTGATACACTTTTGCCTGTATCTGCTCCTGCTTTGATTTTTGCTGATGATGTTTATTCACAAAAGGTTATTGATGTTGTTACACAAGCGCGCCGCCGTGTCTTGACAATTGGTCGTAAGGGGCAATTTATCACGATTAATCGTGTCGAACATCAACGCTCAAAACAGTGTATTGAGTGTCGTGTGGAAAACAATATTTATACATTTGATTTGCCTTTAGCTGGAGATTTTCAGGTCGCCAATGCGCTTATGGCAGCGGGGTTAGCAATTGCAACGGGCGTTTCACCTCGTAAGGTTTTTTCTGCGCTTGAAACTTTGCAGGGGGCACCTGGGCGGTTAGAGTTTGTGGGAAAGACAGAAAATAATGCGCTTGTTTACATTGATTATGCCCATAAACCAGAAGCTTTGGAGCAGGTTTTGCTTTCTGTTCGTCCCTTTACGCAAGGGCGCTTGATCGTTGTTTTTGGTTGTGGAGGAGATCGTGATCAAGGGAAAAGACCTTTGATGGGAAAAATTGCGGCGGATAAAGCGGACATTGTTATTGTAACGGATGATAATCCTCGCACAGAAATGCCAGAAAAAATACGCAAGGATATTTTACAGGCGGTGCCAACAGCAATAGAGATAGCAGATCGTGGAGAGGCTATTTCTTACGCGGTGGAGCTTTTGAAAGTTGGTGATACATTAATCATTGCTGGAAAAGGTCATGAGGATGGCCAAATTATAGGGCAGACAACTTATCCTTTTTCAGATCGTCTGAAAGCGATAGAAGCTTTAGAGGACCGAAAGAAATGACAGCTTTATGGGATAAGCAAGCACTTGTTGCTGCAGTTAATGGTGTTGTAATGGGAAGCCTGCCAGAAACTTTTTCTGGGGTTTCCATTGATAGCCGTACTCTTGCGGAAGGGGATGTTTTTTTCTGCATTAAAGGGCATCATCTTGATGGTCATGATTTTGCTGCGCAAGCTTATGAACGAGGTGCAGGCGTTCTTATCGTTACGGAACACCGTTTGAGGGATATGAAAAAGATATCGGCTCCACTCATTGTCGTTCCTGATGTTTTGAAAGCCTTAGAACAACTTGCACAAGCTGCACGCAAACGTTCAAGAGCTAAGATTATCGCGATAACAGGATCGGTGGGAAAAACAACGACAAAAGAAGCTTTGAAACAAGCACTTGCAACGGCTGGGAATGTTCATGCGAATCTCGCTTCTTTAAACAATTGCTGGGGGGTTCCACTCACTTTAGCGCGGATGCCTGTGGAGAGTGATTATGGTATCTTTGAAATTGGCATGAATCACAGAGATGAAATTCGCCCTCTGGTCAAACTGGTTTGTCCGCATGTTGCTCTCATTACGCATATTTGTGCAGGACATATGGGTTTTTTCAAGGATCTTGAAGAAATAGCAAAGGCAAAAGCTGAAATTTTTGAAGGATTGGATGAGGAAGGCATTGCCATTTTAAATGCGGATAGTGATTTTTTTTCTTATCTCGTTCAAAAAGCAAAGAAATGCGGTGTAAAAAAGATCTTAAGCTTTGGTGAGACTAAAGATGCTGATTATCAAGCGCATGATATACGTCTTCTAACCGATAGTTCTTCTATGATTGTGCGTATGGGGGGGCGGGATAGGGAGGTCCAAATTGGTGCTCCTGGGCGCCATATTGTGCAAAATAGTTTAGGGGTTATTGCTGCTTGTGATGCTATGGGGGTTGAGCTAGAGCCTGTTTTTCTTTCTTTTCGCCATTTTTCTTCTCAAAAGGGGCGAGGTGTTCGTTATCGACTGTCTTTATCAAATGGGGGTGAATTTTATCTCATTGATGAAAGCTATAATGCAAATCCTGCTTCTATGCGTGCTGCACTTGAGCTTCTTGCTACAGGGCCTGTAGGGAAAGGGGGGCGGCGAATTGCTATTTTAGGAGATATGCTAGAGTTAGGGGAGTATAGTGAAAAGCTTCATCGTGATTTAATAAAACCAATACGTCTTTCTGGTGCTAATCCGGTTTTTCTATTTGGTGAGGCGATGAAATATTTAGTCAGTGATTTGTCTGCTGGTGTTAAGGTTCATTATGCTGAAAATATTGAGAAAATTTTATCGCTTCTTTTAGCAGAAATTTCTTCTGGGGATCTGCTTATGGTTAAATCATCCAATAGCCTTTGTTCATCAAATATTGTGACTGCATTGTTTGATCGCTATAAAGCGGTTTCTTCATAGTTTTAAGAGGTTTTTTTATTCCATGATGCTATTTTTTTCTTCGTTTAGTGATTGGCTTCCAGGTGTGAATGTATTTCGTTATATTACTTTTCGCACGATAGCGGCTATGCTTACTTCGGGGCTTATCGTCTTTTTGTTTGGACCTAGCATCATTGCTTCTCTTAAATTGCGGCAGGGTAAGGGGCAACCGATACGTGCTGATGGTCCTCAAACACATTTTAAAAAGGCTGGAACACCTACAATGGGTGGATTGATGATTTTAATCGGCATTGTGGTATCGGCATTTTTATGGGGTAATTTATCGAATATTTACTTTTGGGTATCGCTATTGGTTATGCTTTCTTTTGGGGGAATTGGATTTTATGACGATTATCTTAAGGTCACAAAACAAACAGACAAAGGATTTTCTGGGAAAGCACGATTAAGCTTGGAGTTTTTTGTTGCGGCAATTGCAGCTTTTGCCATCTTGAAAGTTGGCTCATCTGGATTAGCTTTGCCTTTTTTAAAAGATTATCTTATCAATTTGGGCTGGTTTTTTATTCCTTTTTCTGCTTTCGTCATTGTTGCGACGGGTAATGCGGTTAATTTAACGGATGGACTCGATGGGCTTGCTATTGTTCCTGTGATGGTTGCAGCTTTATCTTTTGCTCTGATTGCTTATCTTTCTGGTAATATGAATTTTGCTGATTATCTCCAAATCCATTATGTATCGGGAACAGGTGAATTGGCTGTTTTATTGGGAGCTGTTGTTGGGGCAGGGCTTGGTTTTTTATGGTTTAATGCACCACCTGCAGCTATTTTTATGGGAGATACTGGTTCATTGGCTCTTGGAGGACTCTTAGGGACTGTTGCGGTTGCTACGAAACACGAAATTGTTTTGGTTCTTATTGGTGGGCTTTTTGTTGTGGAAGCTTTTTCGGTCGTTATTCAGGTTGGTTATTTCAAATTAACAAGAAAACGCGTGTTTCTTATGGCACCAATACATCATCATTTTGAGAAAAAAGGCTGGACTGAAAGCCAAGTCGTGATACGCTTTTGGATTATTTCGATTGTTCTCGCTCTCATAGGTCTTTCAACACTTAAATTGCGGTGAGATTTTGATTTCTGTTGCGTGTTATAAAGGTCAAAAAGTTGCTCTCTTTGGATTAGGGACGTCGGGATTGGCGGCGGCACAAGCATTGATGTGCGGTGGCGCAGAAGTGGTGGCGTGGGATGATAGTCCTTCAAGCGTGCAAATGGCTTTTCGGCACAATATTCCAACACGAGATCTCCGTTATGAAGATTGGTCAGAATTTGTTGCATTGATTGTAGCTCCTGGAGTTCCTGTAAATTATCCTCAACCCCATTGGGTTGTTGAAAAAGCACGAAAAAAAAATATAGAAATTATCGGTGATATTGAATTATTTGTTCGTGCGCGCCATGATTTTTTACAGCTTTATGGTTTGTGTGACCAAGATGTTCCTTTCATTGCGATTACGGGGACGAATGGCAAGTCAACCACAACGGCTTTACTTGCGCATTTGTTGGAAAAAATGGGCTATGATGTGCAGGTGGGGGGAAATATCGGAAAGGCAATATTGACGCTTAAACCGTTTGTTAAAAAACGTATCTATGTGATTGAATGTTCATCATTTCAAATTGATCTTACTCCCTCTCTTCAGCCGACCATTGGACTTTTATTGAATTTAACACCTGATCATATTGATCGACATGGGAGTTTTGCCTGTTATGTGCAAACCAAAAGGCATCTGATTGCTCAGGCTTCTCAGGCTTTCATTTCAGTTGATGATGCAGCTTGTCGGGTTTTATATCAACAGTTACTTCATGATGGGAAGCAAATTGAGGCAGTTTCCAAGGATCATTTTGTTAAAAATGGTTTTTATGCAGATGGGACCAAGCTCTTTTCTGTTCGTCAAGGACAGCGTCATATGCTTGCAGATCTTGCTCCTATGGCGGTGTTACGTGGGAGTCATAATGCGCAAAATGCCCTTATGGCATTAGCAACATTGCAGGCTTTAAAAATAACTGATCCTTCTGTGAACAAGCATTTGGCAAGTTATAAAGGGTTGGATCATCGTATGCAGCAGGTGCGTAAAATGGGGGCGGTTTTGTTTATCAATGACAGCAAGGCTACTAATGCAGATGCAACAGCTCCTGCGCTTTCCACCTTTAATGATATTTTTTGGATTGTTGGGGGACAGGCAAAAAAGGGAGGAATAGAGTCTCTTAGAGAATTTTTTCCTAAAATTCGTAAAGCCTATTTAATTGGGAGCGCGGCGGAAGAATTTGCTCGCACTATTGGATCTGCTTTTCCCTTTTCTATGAGCTTAACTTTGAAAAATGCGGTGTGTGAAGCAGCTGTTGACGCAATGGATTTTCAGGCAAAAGAGGTGACGGTTCTTTTGTCACCTGCTTGTGCAAGTTATGACCAATTTAAAAATTATGAAATGCGAGGCGAAGCATTTGTCTCTTTTGTGATGCAGTTACAATAAAAAAGCATCAGTTATAAAAAAATATTTTTGCGTTAAGACTCCAGAATCTTTTTTTGTGTAATTTAGTTTTTAAAGTGTTTGTTAAACAGGCTGGGGAACCATATCACTTTGAGATAATTTATAAAATGGATAAGGTGGATACCATGGTGACGCGTGCAGATAGAGATCCAATTGCTAATTGGTGGTGGACGATTGATCGCTCTATCTTTGCAGCTTGTTTAATTTTAATGGGAATTGGCATTATGCTGTCTTTTGCTGCCAGCCCTATTATTGCAAAAAAAATCGGAATTGCTGATAGTTTTTATTTTGTTCGGTGGCATATCATTTTTAGCATTTCAGCATTTTTTACGATGGTTACCATTTCCTTTTTTTCGCTTTCTAATATTCGTCGTTTATGTGCTCTTTTGCTCATTGTAACGCTTGCTCTTATGGTTGCAACCTTATTTTGGGGTCCAGAATTAAAGGGAGCACGGAGGTGGATTCTACTATTTGGTTTTTCTGTACAGGCGTCAGAGTTTATGAAGCCAGCTTTTGTGGTTATGTCCGCTTGGCTTTTTTCGGAACAGATACGCAAGAGGGGCATTCTGGGTTATACGTTAGCGATTCTACTTTATGCCATTTGTTGTGTGCTTCTGGTTTTGCAGCCTGATATTGGACAAACAGTTTTAATAAGTGCAACATGGGGGGGGCTGTTTTTTATTGCTGGTGTCCCTCTTACTATTATTTTTCTCTTTCTCATTTTAGGCGTTGTAGGAATTATTTTAGCTTATTTTTTTCTGCATCATGTGCGCGAGCGGATCAATGGTTTTTTGACAGGTGAAGGAGATACTTTTCAAGTGGATGTGGGACGTGAGGCTATTTTGAATGGTGGTTGGTTTGGGCAAGGTCCTGGGGAGGGCACAGTAAAACGTATCATTCCTGATAGCCATACAGATTTTGTATTTTCCGTTGCTGCTGAAGAATATGGTATTATTCTTTGTTTATTAATTATGATGTTGTTTGGCTTTATCGTTATGCGTTCATTGTATATAGCCATGAATACACGTGATTCCTTTATACGTCTTGGTATTACTGGCATAGCAATGATGATTGGCTTTCAATCAGCTATTAATATGGCCGTTAATCTTCACTTAATTCCTCCAAAAGGTATGACATTGCCTTTTATTTCTTATGGTGGTTCTTCGATGGTGGCGATTGCGTTTTCAATGGGCATTTTGCTTAGTTTAACACGTCGTTGGCCAGAAGCGCGCCTTTCAGCTTTTTCTTCCTCTTCTGTCTTGGATACCCCTTATGAATGATAAAAAAGTTATTATTTTGGTGGCTGGTGGTACAGGTGGACATCTTTTTCCTGCTGAAGCCCTTTCTGTTGAATTAAGGCAGCGTGGATATGATGTTCATTTAATAACAGATGAAAGAGCACGCTCTTTTGTTCGGTGTTTTGATGAAGAGCATATTCATATCGTTTCATCGGCAACATTTACACGACGCCATCCTTTTGCTCTGATAAAGACGTTTTGGTCTTTGCTAAGGGGTATGGGGCAATCGTTGGCGTTGTTTTATAAATTACGTCCTGTTCTTGTTGGAGGATTTGGGGGGTATCCGAGCTTTCCTCCTCTTTTTATTGCGGCTTTAACGAGGCGTGTGACATTTATTCATGAACAAAATGCTGTTATGGGGCGTGCCAATCGGATGTTGGCAATTTTTGTGCGTGCAATCGCTGGTGGTTTGTTGTCACCAAATGGCGCTTATGCTCATAAAATACTTTTGACGGGGAATCCTGTCCGTGAGGCTGTGTTGAAGGCGGCCAAAATTCCTTATCATTCTTCAGAGGGAGAAAAGCCATTTAATTTTTTGATTTTTGGAGGTAGCCAAGGGGCTTCTGCTTTTTCACATATTGTTCCAGAAGCTATTGCTTTATTTGATGATAAGAACCGTAAACGTTTACGAATTGTACAGCAAGTCCGCGGTGAAGCAGGAAGGTTGATCAAAATCTATCGTGATATGGGGGTACAAGCAGAAGTTGCTCCTTTCTTTGATGATATGGCTGAACGTATGGCACATGCTCATTTTATTTTGTCGCGCGCTGGGGCTTCGTCCGTTTGTGAGATAGCGGTGATTGGTAGACCTGCTCTGCTTGTTCCCTATCCCCATGCTTTAGATCATGATCAGGCTGCCAATGCAGCTTTGCTTGCTCGTGTGGGGGGAGCGCAAATTATATCAGAAAAAGATTTAAATGCACAAAAGCTTTCTTCTCTTTTAATGCACGCTTGTTGTGCGCCCCATTTATTGGAAAAACAAGCGCTTGCTGCAAAAAAAGTTGGACAACCTCATGCAACCCGTCGCCTTGCTGATATGGCTGAATCCTTAATTGCAGGGCGATTGTTGTCAGATATAAAAGAGGAGCTTTTTAATGAAAATGCCACTTGATATAGGCGTTATCCATTTTATCGGAATCGGGGGGATCGGTATGAGTGGAATTGCGGAGGTTTTTTATAATCTTGGCTATAAAGTTCAAGGGTCAGATCAAGTTGAAAGTGCAAATGTTGAACGTTTGCGGAAAAAAGGAATTAACGTTCATATAGGTCATTGTGCTGAAAACTTAGGGAATGCAGAGGTTGTTGTTTTTTCTACTGCCGTTAAAAAAACAAATCCTGAGTATATTGCTGCAAAGGAAAGACATTTGCCGCTTGTCAGACGTGCAGAAATGCTGGCGGAGCTGATGCGGTTTCGGCGTGCAATTGCGGTGGGTGGTACACATGGTAAAACAACAACCACATCAATGGTCGCAGCCCTTCTTGATGCTGGTCATTTTGATCCAGTGGTGATTAATGGCGGTATTATTAATGCTTATGGTACGAATTCTCGTACAGGAGATGGCGATTGGATGATTGTTGAAGCTGATGAAAGTGATGGTACATTTTTAAAGCTGCCTGCTGATATTGCTGTTATTACTAATATTGACGCTGAGCATTTGGATCATTATGGAAGTTTTGATGCTGTGCGTGAGGCTTTTCGGCAATTCATAGAAAATGTTCCTTTTTATGGTTTTGCTGTTTTGTGTCTTGATCATCCAGAGGTTCAGTCATTGGCGGGCCGTATTGATGATCGTTGGGTGATCACTTATGGTGCAAATCCACAAGCGGATGTTCGTTTTCTTAATCTTTCGATGGATGGTCAAAAAACGCATTTTGATGTTCTTGTTCGCTCACGCAAAACAGGAAGAAAGATTGAGTTGAAAAATTTGCTTTTGCCCATGGCAGGGCAGCATAATGTTGCCAATGCAACGGCGGCGATTGCTATTGCACATGAACTTGGTATTTCAAATGAAGCTATAAAAAGGGGCTTAGCAGAATTTGGCGGAGTAAAACGGCGTTTTACGCGAACAGGAAGTTGGCGTGGCATTGAAATATTTGATGATTATGGACATCATCCTGTTGAAATAAAGGCAGTTTTGCGTGCTGCACGTGAGAGTGCAAAAGGGCGTGTTATTGCGATTGCACAACCCCATCGGTATTCGCGTTTGTATCATTTATTTGATGATTTTGCTGCTTGTTTTAATGATGCAGATACAGTGTTGATTACGCCCGTTTATGCGGCTGGTGAAGAGCCTATTGTAGGATTTGGTTCTCAAGAATTGGTAGAGCATATTAAAATGGCGGGTCATCGTGATGTGCGCTTGATACATGGTTTGGAAGATGTTGTGTCTCTTGTCTCAAAATTTGCTCAGGCAGAGGATTATGTTGTTTTTCTTGGTGCTGGCAATATCACACAATGGGCTTGTGCGTTGCCTCATCAGTTAGCGGTATTGGATGGTCATGATAAATTTTCAGCACATTGATGGTGAGGCGCTATTGGCGCAATTGCAACCACTGTTGGGTGGCGTGAGAGGAAAGCTTACACCTAATGTTGAGATGCGTAAGGTAACGTGGTTTCGCACGGGCGGGTTGGCAGAGCTTTTTTATCAGCCTGTTGATGAAGAAGATTTGGCTCTCTTTCTTCAAAATTTGCCTGAATTTGTTCCTGTAACAATTGTCGGTATTGGTTCTAATCTTCTGGTGCGTGATGGGGGGGTTCCTGGTGTTGTGATTCGTCTTTCGCCAAAAAAATTTGGGCAAGTGAAACAAGTTTCTCCAAAAGGCTTTTTAGTTGGTGCTGGTACGGCGGATAAACATTTAGCTGCTGCCGCTTTAGAAGCTGAGATTGCAGGTTTTCATTTTTATCATGGTATTCCTGGAGGTCTTGGGGGAGCTCTCAAAATGAATGCGGGTGCGAATGGTGTTGAAACCGCAGCGCGTGTTGTCGAGGTCTATGCGCTGGATCGTAAAGGGCAACGTCATATCTTGAGTGTGAAAGATATGCATTATTCCTATCGCCATTGTGATATTCCTAAAGATTTTATTTTTACGGCTGCTTTATTAGAAGGAAAACTCGGCAATAAAGATGATATTCGTGCTGCTATGGATGAAGTTGCCCTCCACAGAGAAACAGTGCAACCTATTCGCGAAAAAACAGGGGGATCAACTTTCAAAAATCCTGAGAATACATCCGCGTGGCGCGTGATTGATGAAGCAGGGTGTCGTGGTTTACAGATTGGTGGCGCTCAAATGAGTGAAATGCACTGTAATTTTATGATTAATACAGGGCAAGCAACAGGATATGATCTTGAAGCATTGGGAGAAACAGTGCGTGCGCGTGTTTTTGCAAATTCAGCCCACCTTTTACAATGGGAAATAGAGCGTATTGGTCAATTTGAGCGTGGTCGAAGTGTTTCTCCTTTTGATCCATTTCATTGATTTATTGTTCACTAAAAAGTGAAAATAAAAAATTGAGTCATTTCAAAGAGATAATAAAAAATTTCTATTAAGAATCAATAAATTAACAAAGAATCTCTTGCATCAGGCTTTTGAGTCTGATTCATTATGCAAAATGCTAGGTTATTGATTCGCAAGGATAAACTTTGTTTTTCCTGTATGTAGTGCTGATGTATTCTATATAGGCTACATATAGTATGCGAAAGAGGGTGATTTATTATGAAAGATAAACATATAGCTGTGTTAATGGGAGGTTTTTCTTCTGAACGGTCTATAAGTTTATCTTCAGGGGCGGCGTGTGCTGATGTTTTAGAGGTGCAGGGGTATCGCGTGAGCCGCGTGGATGTTGATGCTCATATTGCTTCTGTTCTTGAACAGTTGCAGCCCGATATTGCCTTCAATGCATTGCATGGTCCATTTGGTGAAGATGGTCGGATTCAGGGGATTCTTGAATATTTAAAAATTCCTTATACTCATTCTGGCGTGATGGCATCTGCTTTGGCAATGGATAAGGGACGTGCAAAAATTATCGTTGCAAATGTTGGGGTTTGTGTTGCTCCTTCTCGTATCATGAGCCGCTTTGCTTTGGGCCGAACGCATCCCATGGAGCCTCCTTATGTAATTAAACCTGTGTGTGAAGGATCAAGTTTTGGTGTTGTCATTGTTCAAGGAAATGAAGCTGCACCGCCGCATAATATTGGGGGAGCTGAGTGGGGGTATGCCGATGAGGTGATGATTGAAAAATATATTCCTGGTCGTGAATTGACTTGTGCTGTTTTGGGGAATGAAGTGCTGGATGTGTGTGAAATTCTTCCCGATAAACACTTTCCATTCTACGATTATGACTCAAAATATAAAACGGGTGGTTCTCTTCACATTTGTCCTGCACAACTTTCACTAAATATTTACCAAAGTGTGCAAAGAATGTCTTTAGCAGCCCATCAGGCGATAGGGTGTCGAGGTGTTAGCCGTTCTGATTTTCGTTTTGATGAAAAAACGGGAGAATTGGTTTGGCTTGAAATTAATACGCAACCAGGTATGACCTCGACGTCTCTTCTTCCTGATATTGCAAAAGCGAGCGGCCGTACTTACGGCGATATTGTTCAATGGATGGTGGAGGACGCATCATGTATGCGTTGAATGTTAATAAAACAAATGTTCCGATGAAGGTGCTTTCAGTGCCGGCTTTGCCACGTCTTTATCGTCGTTTTCTTCGGTTTATGTTTGAGTTTGTTTTTGTCAATATTCATATTCCACGCCATTTCGGCTCTTTTGCTGTTGTGTGGTTTTTCTTTGTTACGGCTTTTTATGGACTTTCATCAAGTGGTCAGATGGCTGTGATCGTAAATACGATCATATTGGATAGTAGTTTTGTGGTCACTCATGTCGATATAAGCGGTAATAAGCGCTTGGCAAAGCAGGATATTTTTAAAATTTTAAAACTTGATGTTGCGCCTTCTATATTCACTTTTGATGTTGAAAGAGCGCGTTCTCTGTTGGAAAAACAGGCTTGGGTGCAATCGGCTAATGTTCAGAAAATTTATCCCAATAGAATGCGCATTTCCATCGTGGAGCGTGAACCCTATGCCATTTGGCAACATGATGGCATAATGGATATTGTTGATAATACAGGTCGTGTCATTGTGCCTTTTAAAGGAGAAATTGTTCGGGATTTACCTCTTGTGGTTGGGCAGGGTGCACAAAATGCTGCTAAAGTGTTTATTCAAGCGCTGTCAGTCTATCCGAAAGTATATGATCGTATTCGTGCTTTTGTGCGGGTAGGTGATAGACGTTGGGATCTTGTTTTGAATAATGGAATGCGCGTTATGTTGCCTGAAAATGGTGCTCTTGAAAGGCTTTCTTCTCTTTTTTCTTCCGGTATAATGCAAGATCTTTTATCTCGCGATATTCTCAGTGTTGATTTACGTCTTGCTGATCGAATTACTGTTTCTTTATCAGATGAAACGTTGGAGCGTTATCATGCTACTGTAGCAGAAGAAGAACGTATTTTAAAAGCGCGAAAGGCAGGAAGCCTATGATGCTACTCAGATCACATCATTTGAAGGGGCGTAAAACACGTTTTTTAACGGTACTTGATGTCGGTTCAAGTAAGATTGTTTGTCTTATTGCTTGTTTGCGTCCTTTGAAGCATGCGCACTATTTACATGGTCGTACACATTCTACGGAAATTCTAGGCTTTGGAGTGCAGCGTTCACGTGGTATTAAATCCGGTGTTGTCATGGATATGTTTGCAGCAGAACAATCAATAAGATTGGCTGTTGATGCGGCAGAAAAAATGGCGGGTTTGGTGGTGGATTCAGTGATTGTGAATTTTTCCTCAAGTCGATTACAAAGTGCTTTGATTAATGGAAAGGTTCATTTGAATGGTCGTGAAGTCACCAAGCGTGATATGCGTATGGCCTTTTCAGATGTTTCGCGTAAAGCCTTTGATGCTGAACGTCATGTTATGCACTCAGTTCCAGTTTCGTATGTATTGGATGGAGATAAAGGAATTTTTGATCCTATTGGCATGGCAGGGGAAACATTTGGTGTCGATGTGCATGTGGTAACAGCAGAAACAGCCTCTTTGCGTAATTTGGAAACTTGTATTAATCGTGCACATTTGAGTGTTGAAGCAATGGTTGCTACTCCCTTTGCAAGTGGTCTTGCTGTCTTGATGAATGATGAGGCGCGTTTAGGGGCTGCATGTATTGATTTTGGTGGTGGAACAACAACATTTTCAGTGTTTTTTGAGGGGAAATTTATTCATGCAGATGCTCTTGCTGTTGGGGGGCATCATGTCACTCTTGATGTTGCGCGCGGATTTTCTATGTCTTTAACAGAGGCGGAACGTTTAAAAGTTGTTTATGGTTCAGCACTTTTAACAAGCGCTGATGAGCGGCAAATGATTAATGTAGCAGAAATTGGGAGTGAACAGCGTGAAACTCAATATCCTCGCGCGGTTCTTGGGCGTATCATTCGTGCGCGTGTTGAAGAAATTTTAGAAATGGTCCGTGATTGTTTAAATCGTTCTGGTTTTGGTCACATTATTGGTAAACGTGTTATTTTGACTGGGGGAGCAAGCCAGTTAACAGGATTGCCAGAAATGGCACGTACTATATTAGGAAGAAATGTTCGTATCGGGCGGCCTTTAGGTATTTCGAGGCTTCCTTCTCTTGCAAAAGGGGCGGCGTTTACATCTGCTGTTGGATTGTTAATTTATCCGCAATTGGTGGGTTTTGAAGAAAAAACAATGCAGGCGGCAGGAAATCATTTATCGATGGGCACGCGTGGATATTTTCAGCGTGTTGGTCAGTGGTTGCGTGAGAGTTTTTAGTTAAGTCTAGTTGGATAAATTTCATCGCTTTGGCTTGCGGTGTCTTATGAGAAGGAAAAGAAAATGACGATTAATCTGCATCGGCCAGATATCGCGGAATTGAAGCCACGCATTACCGTTTTTGGTGTTGGAGGTGGTGGCGGGAATGCCGTGAATAATATGATAAATGCTGGTCTTCAGGGAGTTGACTTTGTTGTTGCAAATACGGATGCACAGGCTTTGGCTATGTCAAAGGCTGAACGTGTTATCCAACTTGGGGCAGCTGTGACAGAAGGTTTGGGTGCTGGGGCTTTGCCTGAAGTTGGACAAGCGGCGGCGGAGGAATGTATTGATGAAATTATTGATCATCTTGCAGACTCTCATATGGTTTTCATTACTGCTGGTATGGGAGGAGGAACTGGAACAGGGGCTGCTCCCGTTGTTGCTCGCGCAGCGCGTGAAAAAGGTATTTTGACTGTTGGTGTTGTGACAAAGCCGTTTCAGTTTGAAGGCGCACGTCGTATGAAAACGGCAGAGGCAGGTATTGAAGAATTACAAAAGTCTGTCGATACATTGATTGTTATTCCCAATCAAAATCTTTTCCGTATTGCAAATGATAAGACAACGTTTGCTGATGCTTTTGCTATGGCTGACCAAGTGCTTTATTCTGGTGTTGCTTCCATTACGGATTTGATGATTAAAGAGGGTTTGATTAACCTTGATTTTGCTGATGTTCGTTCTGTTATGCACGAAATGGGTCGAGCCATGATGGGAACGGGTGAGGCATCTGGTGATGGGCGTGCTTTGGCTGCGGCTGAAGCTGCTATTGCAAATCCATTGTTGGATGATACCTCTATGCGTGGGGCGCGTGGTTTATTGATTTCTATTACGGGTGGTCGTGATATGACTCTCTTTGAGGTTGATGAAGCTGCTAATCGTATTCGTGAAGAAGTAGATGCTGATGCGAATGTGATCTTTGGCGCTATTGATGATGAGTCATTGGAAGGTGTTATTCGTGTTTCTGTGGTTGCCACCGGTATTGATCGTGAAGTTAGTGATGTGGTTCAGTCCTCTCATCCTCAGATTCAAAGGCCTGCTTCTTCAATACGCAAGAGCGATCCTGGAACGTCACACAGTTCTTTTCATGTTCAATCATCGCCTCTGCGTTCTGAGTCAATGGTAGAAGTGATCGAATCACTTGAAATAGAGAAGGGTAAATCAACCGGAGAACAGTTCCGTCCCAAAAGTCAAATTTTTGCACAACCTGCAGAAGCAATGACGACACGAAGTGCCACGAATGCTGTTGCGTATGGTTCAAATGCTGTTCAGGAACAGAGATCCAATGTGCCTCGTATGCAAGTAAGCCGTGGTTCTCAACAGGCGATGACGGCTCCTGTGAGTATGGAGGCAACAGCGCATGTTCTTGATGAGATGACAGGGCTTGTGAAGCAAAAAGAAAAGCCAGTGCAACCAAAACAAATGCAACAAATGCAAGCGCGCGCTCCAATGCGTATGCCTGAGTTAAAGGATTTTCCACCTGTTGCTCATGGACAAAGTCAAAGAACATTTGTGACTGATCAAGGTCCTCGTAATCTTTGGCAGCGTTTGAAACAGAGCTTGACACATCGTGAAGAAGCTGAGCCAGAAGCGAGGCTGGAGCCTGCTGTTAGATCGTCTCAGCAGAAAGATTCTCATGTTTACAATAAAAATTCTCAGACGCTTTCTCAAGATGCTTCTGTTTATGTTCCACGTCGTTCTGGTGAGCTGCATCCTCAGGTACCACAAGATCAGCGTACTTTTATAAGTGAAGAAGATCAGTTGGAAATACCAGCATTTTTACGTCGTCAGGCAAATTAATTGATGAAAAATGAGGTAAAGTAAGAAATTTTATTATTTCTTTAATGCTCAGTCAAAAATTATACAGTAAAATATATTACTGTTTTTTGGATAAAATACTTTGTTTTAAAAAGACCGCTTACAATAAGCGGTTTTTTTTTATTATTTACTATGAATATTTTTTATAGTTTTATAAATTTTGTTAAAAGATGTACAAGCAATTTAATAAAATGATATGATGAATTTAGTACCAAAATATCAGTCTACTCTTAAAAAAGCAGTAACATTTAAGGGGATTGGCGTTCATAGTGGCTGTTTATCAGTGGTAAAGGTTTGTCCAGCGGATGTTGGGTGTGGTATTGTTTTTAAGCGTTGTGGATTAGACGGAACAGAGAAAGTATTTCAAGCCCATGCATCGCAAACAGGAAAAACTGAATTATCAACAGTACTTGGAGATGGAGATGTAAGGGTTGAAACAATTGAACATTTGATGGCGGCAATTGCTGCTTATAATTTGGATAATCTTGTTATTGAAGTATCACATAATGAGATTCCTATTTTGGATGGTTCAGCGTGGCTATATTGCCAAGCTTTTGAAGATGTTGGTATTGTAAAGCAAAATGCGTTGCGTTCTTATTTCATTATAAAAAAGCCGGTGCGGGTTGAAGGAGCTCATGGTGTTGCAGAGCTTTTGCCATTCGATGGACGTCGTTTTGATATAACGATCTCTTTTCCTTCTTCTGCTATTGGTAAGCAACATTTCAGTTTTGATCTTACCACTCGAGGGTTTAGGGATGATTTGTCACGTGCGCGCACTTTTGGTTTTATCAAAGACGTGGAAGAATTAAGGCTTTCTGGAAAGGCGAGAGGCGCTTCTTTGGAAAATTCTCTTGTTATCGACCTTAATGATAAAATTTTAAATCCCGATGGTCCTTATTGGGAGAATGAATGTGTTCGGCACAAGATGCTTGATGCGATTGGTGATGCTGCTTTGCTTGGGGCACCTTTTATTGGATTATTTCGTTCTTATTGTAGTGGGCATAGAATTAATGCGCAATTGGTGAAGGCTGTTTTGGCAGACGAATCATATTATGAAAAAAGCTTTTTAGAGAAAAAGTAAAAAAATTGGCAAGATTTTTTTATCGTTTATTTGATTTTTAAGGGGATGATTGACCTAAACTGCTAAATTGGTTATGTGGATTTTAAAGTGATATGGTATAAAACCTTTGATAAATTGTTTTTGCTACAAGGTGATATTCTGTGGAGGCCGGAAAAACTATGAAAAAATCTCATGTGTGCATTGGAAATATGACATATAGAAAATCTAACATTGTACGCAAGATATTGGGGGTGGTGCTTTTGGGAAGCACCTGTATGTTAGCGGGATGCCTCTTTAAAGAGAAAAATACCCTTGATCCATCTGCTTATGTTTTGAAAATAGAGCCACCAGATGTTTTATATAATCAGGCGCTTGCTAGCCTTGAAAGTGGGCGGCTTGGGGATGCATCGAAGAAGTTTTTGAAGATTGAAAAACAGTACGCTTATACAGACTGGGGACGTAAATCTTTGGTCATGGGTGCTTTTACTAATTATCGACTCGGAAAGTATGATGATTCAATTAGTATGGCTCAACGCTATATTACTCTTTATCCAGGGTCGACTGATTCGGCTTATGCATACTATATTATTGGTCTTTCTTCTTTCCGTCGGATTCCTGATGTTACGCGTGATCAACGTGACACGAAACGTGCTATTGCTGCTATGCAGCTTCTTATAGAGCGTTATCCTAATTCTGAGTATGTCAAGGATGCTAAGGATAAAATCCGTTTTGGTCGCGAACAACTGGCTGGTAAAGAAATGCAGATTGGCCGTTATTATGAAGAGGGGCGGCGCTATCTTGCGGCAAGTAGACGGTTTCGTACCGTGGTTGAAGAGTATTCTGATACAAATCAAATTGAAGAAGCACTTTTCCGCTTGACTGAGGTTAATCTTGCTCTCGGCTTAACGTCGGAAGCACAGACGGCAGCAGCTATTTTAGGACGTAATTATCCCAAAAGTGAGTGGTATAAATTTTCTTATAATCTCTTGCAGAAGAATAAAATATCACCACGTGAGCATAAATCTTCTTGGATCTCAAATGCTTTAGGTGGTGACAAGAAGAGGGTACGTTGATTCTCTATGTTGGTGCAGCTTTCGATTCATAATATTGTTTTGATCGAAACGCTCGATATTCATTTTACAGCGGGGTTGACGGTTTTAACTGGAGAAACGGGTGCGGGGAAGTCTATTCTCCTTGATGCTTTATCACTTGCTCTAGGGGGGCGGGGTGATGCTTCGCTTGTGCGTCATGGGGCTGACCGCGGGCAGGTCACAGCTGTTTTTGATGTGTCTGTTTCACATCCTGCACGTCAACTTATTCGTGAGAATGGTCTTGATGATGAGGGTGATATTATTTTACGACGTGTGCAATCAAGTGATGGACGTAGCCGTGTTTTTATCAATGATCAGGCGTCTAGTGTTGCATTGATGCGGAGTGTTGGCCGTTTGCTGGTTGAAATCCATGGACAACATGATGATCGTGCGCTTGTTGATGTTGCTACACATCGCCAATTATTAGATGCCTTTGGTGGTCTTGAAAATGAAGTGGAAAATTTGCGTCAGTGTTATCACACATGGCGTGAATTTGAGGAGCGTTTGCAACGGCAGCGTCTTAAAGTAGAGAGTGCTGTACGGGAGGTTGATTATCTTCGTGCGTGTGTAGAAGAGCTTGAAAAGCTTGATTTTAAAGTTGGTGAAGAGGAAGCTCTTTCTCTTCGTCGTGCTGATATGCTTAAATTAGAAAAAATAGCGACAGATATTAAAGAAGCGGATGATCTTTTAACGGGTCAAAAATCACCAATCCCAGTGCTTTCTAATTTGGTGAGGCGTTTGGAGCGGAAAATTCCTGAGGCGCAAGAACTTATTGCACCAGTGGTGAAATCTATTGATGAGGCATTGCATGCACTTGCAACAGCACAAGAAGGTATTGAGACGGCAATACGAGCATTAGATTTTGAACCTGATGAATTGGAACGGATAGAAGAGCGTCTTTTTTCTCTTCGGGGTTTTGCTCGTAAATATCAAGTTTCTGCGGATGAATTGATTCAGTTACGCGATAAAATGGACGCAGAACTCGCTGATTTTGAAGAGGCTCAGACTATATTGACATGTTTTGAAGATGAGGCAGAGCAGGCAAAGAAAAATTATGATACATTGGCGCAAGCCTTAACAATAAAGCGTCGGGAGACAGCAAAGCATTTATCTGAAAGTGTTATGGCTGAGTTGCCGGCATTGAAATTAGAGAGGGCTGAATTTATTGTTGAAATGCAAAGTGATATGGAAAAGCGGAGTGCAGAGGGATGTGATCGTATTGAATATTGGGTGCGAACAAATCCTGGAACACGTGCTGGGCCGATGCTTAGTGTGGCTTCTGGCGGTGAATTATCTCGTTTTTTGCTGGCATTAAAAGTTGTTTTATCTGATCGAGGATCAGCACCGACGCTGATTTTTGATGAAATTGATACAGGCGTTGGGGGGGCTGTTGCAGCGGCTATTGGGCAT
The DNA here is from genome assembly GCF_042197245.1 of Bartonella sp. AA18HLJMS. Lineage (NCBI taxonomy): Bacteria > Pseudomonadati > Pseudomonadota > Alphaproteobacteria > Hyphomicrobiales > Bartonellaceae > Bartonella > Bartonella sp. AA18HLJMS. Next base: position 71,295 of record NZ_JBHIRP010000006.1, read on the forward strand.
CGGTTGCAACGCTTATCAGAACATGTCCAAGTTTTTGCTATTACGCATGCTCCACAGGTTGCATCGAAAGCGCATGGTCATTTTCTTATTTCAAAAATTGAGAGTCATGATAAAGGACGCTTTGTTACTGCGATTCATAAAATGAAAGAACATGAGCGTGCAGAAGAAATTGCCCGTATGTTGGCTGGAGAACAGATTACTGAAGAAGCGCGTGCAGCGGCTCAAAAGCTTCTAGCATAAAGGTAATTAGTCAGCGATAAAAATACTAGAAAGCTTATATTTATTGAGATTCACTTGATGAGGAGGCGTGGGAGGCCCTTGTGGCAGCGCTTGTAATGTGGAATAGATTTTATGAACAAAGATGCATATAAAAATCTCACAGCTGTTGAAGCAGAACGTGAATTAGAGTGGTTGGCAAAAGAGATTGCACGTCATGATGTGCTTTATAATCGTGATGATCAGCCTGAAATTTCTGATGCAGAATATGATGCTTTACGTCGTCGTAATGCAGAAATTGAAGCTCTTTTTCCAGAGCTTATACGTATTGATTCTCCTTCACATAAAATTGGAGCACCAATTTCTGAAAAATTTGAAAAATCTGTTCATGCACAGCCTATGCTTTCACTTGATAATGCGTTTAGCTCTGAAGATGTTACTGAATTTGTTGAGCGTATTCGTCGTTTTTTACGGCTTCCAGAAACACAAGTGTTGGAAATAACAGCGGAGCCAAAAATTGATGGTTTATCTTTGTCTTTACGCTACGAAAAGGGGCGGCTTGTGCGTGCGGCAACGCGTGGGGATGGAACTGTCGGTGAAAATGTGACGGCAAATGCCCGAACAATTGCTGATATCCCACAAGTTTTGCAAGGTGATTTTCCTGATATCATTGAGGTGCGTGGTGAAGTTTATATGGGGCGGGAAGATTTCCAAGCGCTGAATATCAGCCAACAAGAGAAGGGCAAGTTAACCTTTGCCAATCCTCGAAATGCGGCGGCTGGTTCACTCCGTCAGCTTGATTCACGGATAACCGCTAGCAGAAAACTTCAATTTTTTGCTTATGCTTGTGGTGAGGTGAGTGAAATATTGGCAGAAAGTCAAATGGAGATGATGAAAAAGCTAAAAGAATATGGCTTTTTTATCAATCCATTAACAAAAGTCTTTAAGACAGTAAAAGAAATTATTTCGTATTATCACGATATCGAAGAATGCCGTCATTCTTTAAGCTATGATATTGATGGTATTGTTTATAAGGTTAATGATTTGATGCTCCAAAAGCGTTTGGGGTTTGTTTCTCGTTCGCCGCGTTGGGCTATCGCCCATAAATTTCCAGCAGAAAAAGCGATAGCGCTTTTGGAAGATATTGACATTCAAGTTGGTCGCACGGGAGCTTTGACACCTGTTGCACGTCTTACGCCTATTACTGTTGGTGGAGTGGTGGTGACCAATGCTAGTTTGCATAATGAGGATTATATTAAGGGAATTGGTCATAAAGGAGAGCCCATTCGTGAAGGACGTGATATCCGTGTAGGTGATAGCGTGATTGTACAACGTGCTGGTGATGTGATCCCTCAAGTTATTGATGTTATCATTGAAAAACGCCCGAAAGATGCTGCTGTTTTTATTTTTCCTCATTTGTGTCCAGCTTGTGGGAGTCATGCTGTTCGTGAAGTGGGAGAAGCCGTGCGTCGCTGTACAGGGGGGCTTATTTGTCCTGCACAAGCAATTGAACGTATTCGTCATTTTGTTTCACGCAATGCTTTTGATATTGAAGGCTTGGGTAAAAAACAGGTAGAGTTTTTTTTCCATGTTCAAGATGAGGCGCTTTGTATTCATACACCAGCCGATATTTTTACTTTACAACGGCGCCAAGAAAAGTCTTTGATACGTTTGGAAAATATGGAAGGTTTTGGTACTGTTTCAGTGCGGAAATTGTATGATGCCATTAATGCGCGCCGAGAAATTCCTTTGAGCCGTTTTTTGTTTGCATTGGGGATTCGTCATGTTGGCGAAGTGAATGCACGCCGCCTTGCACGTGCTTATAAAAATTATACAGCTTTTGAGACTGCGGCTATGGAAGCATTTATGCCATGTGATAAGGAAAATGAAGAAGGAAATGAGGCTTGGATAGAGCTTACCAATATCGAAGGAATTGGACCACAGGTAGGGAGCGCAATTGTTGATTTTTATCAAGAAGAGCATAACCGTGAGATTTTATCTGTTTTGCTTGAAGAAGTAACTCCTCTTGATGAGGAGCCTATCATAGCAGATTCTTCACCAATAGCGGAGAAGATCATTGTTTTTACAGGAACTTTGGCGCATATGTCACGTGATGAAGCAAAAGCATTGGCAGAGCGATTGGGGGCTAAAACATCTGGTTCACTTTCTAAAAAAACAGATCTTCTTGTTGCAGGACCTGGAGCGGGCTCCAAATTGGCTAAAGCTGAGGAATTAGGTGTTGAGGTTATCGATGAAGAGGCTTGGCTACAGCTGATTGAGAAACATAATGTTTAGAGGATGTTTTCTAGAAGATCGTATGCTGTTTGTATGATTATCTCTCTTACATTTTTTGGGGGATGAAATCAAAAAGAGGGATAATAGTGGCTGTTTTTTGCAAAAACAGAGCGCCATATATTTTAATATTTATTACGTTATTTAAAATAATTAACGTTGAGCTTAAATATTAAACTTAAACTATTATGATGAAGAATATACAAGGTTATTATTAGTAAAATTTATAAACTATCATTGTGAAGCAAGGTAAAAATTGTAAATAAATATGTATAATTTAATCCAAAATGCCGTAATAAACCAATTATAATGACGTAATAGAAATATAACGCGGAAAATTACAAAATATAACGAAAGTTTCCATATAAAGGAAATAGGGATATAATAATGTCTAGATGGAGATCGCCAAGATAAGTATTACCACGTATAGGTGTATCTCATCTTGCTTCACCTAGGTTAGCGTTTACCATACCAGCAAAAAACTTGAAGTATCTTGTAGAAATATTTTTCATATTTCCTGACGCAGATAAATATTTTTCCCTTAAAAAGAGAAAATCCTGTGTTTTGTAGAAAGAGTAAAAGTTATAGGTTGCTTCATTTAAAGGGGCATTGTTGCTTCTTTTGCCCATTTTTTATCTTCTTCATTTAAGTAAGGTGCATTCATCTGATAAACGCGCGCATGGTAATCATTGAGCCATTGTCGTTCTTCTTGTGTCAAAAGCTCTGGAAGGATTAACCGTCGATCAATGGGGCAATGTGTGAGTGTTTCGAATGAGAGCATTTCTATATCTCCGCCATCAATTTTTTGTGCTGGTTTCACAATCATCAAATTTTCAAGACGGATACCAAAAGCGCCTTCGCGGTAATAGCCTGGCTCGTTTGAAAGAATCATACCGGAGATGAGTTCTTGGCACCCTTTGCGAGAAATATTTTGCGGTCCTTCATGGACAGAAAGATAAGATCCAACACCATGACCGGTGCCATGGGCATAATCAAAACCAGCTTTCCACAATGCAATGCGTGCAAGAGCATCAAGGTCTTGCCCTCGTGTGCCTTTTGGAAATCTGATAGTTGAAAGAGCAATCATGCCTTTGAGGACAAGCGTAAAACAGCGTTTTTCTTCTTCTCCAATATTCCCAATTGCTACGGTGCGTGTGACATCAGTCGTGCCATCACGATATTGTCCACCTGAATCAACGAGGTAAAGTTCACCGGCTTTGAGTTGTTTATTTGTTTGCGTTGTTACACGATAATGAATAATGGCACCATTTTCTCCTGCTGCTGAAATTGTATCAAAAGAAAGATCTTTAAGTTTTTCTCCCATTTCTTTTGCTGTATTTATGCGAAATTCTTCTAATTTTTGAGCAGCAGAAATTTCACTTATTGACCCTGGTATTTGTTTATCTAACCAAGAAAAAAAACGGGTTAGGGCAACACCATCGCGTAGATGCGCTTTGCGTGCGCCATTGAGTTCTGTGTCATTTTTAATGGCACGTGGTAGAGCAGCAGGATCGGTAAGTGTGATAAAAAAGCTATTTTTTTCTTCAATAACAGTTCGTAATTTTTCGCATGTTAGCTGTGGATCTAAGGCAAACACTGTCCCTTTTTGAACATACTCTTTGATCTTGGGAATAAGCTGTTCTGGTTCATATAATTTTGCATAACGTTCTAGATATTGTTTCTGTTCTACACCAAGTTTTTTGCTGTCAATGAATAAAGCTGGTGTTTCGTTAAGTGGAATGAGAGCAAAACAAAGGGAAAAAGGCGTGTTGGAAACATCATTGCCCCGTATATTGAATGTCCATGCAATGGAAGAGGGGTCTGTAAAAATAAAAGCATTTGCATGAGTTTGCTGTATATCTTTGTAAATCAAAGCGAGTTTTTCATCTGTATCGCACCCAGCATATTTGAGAGGGTGAATTGATAAGGCAGATTGTGGTAATTTTGGTTGATTATGCCAGAGCAAATCAATGGGATTATGTTGAACTTCTACAAGTTTTCCACCTGCTTTCATTTCTAATGCATTTCTCAATGCATTGGTGGCAGCAATCGTGTGGAGCCATGGATCAAAGCCAATAGAAAGTTTTTGACCATTTTTTTCAAGCCATTGTGAGGGAGGACAAGTTATGAGATCTTCATAATTAAAAATATCAGGATCAGTTTGTTGGCGAATTTGGAGCTTATATCGCCCATCTGTAAATATGATGGCTTTGTTTTTTAAAATCAGTGCAATCCCAGCTGATCCAGTAAAGCCGGTTAACCAGCTAAGGCGTTGAGCATGAGGAGGGACGTACTCTCCTTGATGCTCATCACACCGCGGAACAAGAAAACCATCGAGTCCAAGGTGATCGAGTTCTTTACGAAGGCAAGAAATGCGTTCTGCTGCATAAGCAGGATTTGTTGTCGCCTCAAAAGATTGATACATAACGACGTCCTTTTCTTTTATTTTATTTCAGATGTATCGTAACCCATCCTTGCCGGTGGTATGTTTCGATATGCTTCATTCCTTGTTTTATATAAGTCTCCAAAACATGGGCATGTTGTTCTTCAAGAATTCCAGAGAGTATAAGTGATCCCCCTTTTTGAAGTGCCTTTACCACTTCTTGCGCAAGTTCAATAAGCGGATTAGCAAGGATATTGGCAACGATGAGATCAAAAGGGGTTCGTGATGCAATTGCATCATGGGCAAAATCTGTTGCTGTAATAGCTGTAATATATTCCTTGACACCATTGAATTCGATATTGTGTTGTGCAACTTGAACAGCAATTGGGTCAATATCGGATGCAAGCACAGTAATTGGTTTGAGCATTGCTATACCAATGGCTAGTACACCGCTCCCAGTACCAAGATCAAGGGCATTTTTTGGATTTTCGTGTTTCATGACTTTGGCAATCATTTCTAAACAACCGGCTGTTGTTCCATGATGTCCGGTGCCAAAAGCTTGATTAGCTTCAATTTCAATAGGGAGAACATTTGCTGGAATGGCGTTTCGGTTGTGACTTCCATGAAGGAAAAAAGGACCAGCTTGCACAGGTTTTAGTCCTTCTAGGCTTTTTTGTACCCAATCAATGTTGGGTAAAACTTCCATATTAATTTTATCAAAATCTATAGAGAGAACGCTTGCAAAATGTTTTAATGCGTTCTCTTGATTGTCTTGATCGACATATAGAGAAAGCTCATATACAGCATTTTGTTCATCTATCTCTGTAAGAGCAAGAGGATAACCTTCTTCGTCAAAGGCTGTTTCTATAAGGGTATAGAACCGTTCTGCTTCATTTTTAGAAGCAGTATAATAGAGGCGAATTTGTTGCGACATGCTGTTCTTTCTTTTGATCGGTTTTTTTAGTTTAAGACGAGTTTTTTTAACCGTTCAATGGCGATTTCATCTTTTAATTCGCTATCGCTTTCTTTCGTGTCATAACGGATAACGCCAGCTAATTTTCCACCTTTTTTAAGTAAAAAAATTGCTGCTGTATGGTTATATGTATAGTTTCCATCTGTTTCAGGAACTTTTTCAGCAACGATGTTGAAAGAATTGACCATTTTATGAACCTTATCAGGATCTCCACTAATGCCAACAATTTTATTGTTAAAATTACTGAGATAATCATGGAGTACTTTTGGTGTGTCACGTTCAGGATCAACAGTCACAAACCATATACCTAATTTATCAGCTTCAGGCCCAAGGGCTGTAAGCCATCGATCAAGATTCATCAGTGTGGTAGGGCAGCTTTCAGGACACATAGTGAAGCCGAAAAAAATTATTGAAGGCTTGCTTCGAACATCAGCCTCAGTAATATTTTTTCCATTAGAATCAGTGAGAGTAAAGTTATCACCTAAAGGCTTATTTGTCAGCGTATCATAAATAAAAACACCTGCAAGAAATATGATTGTCAGCCCCAAGATGCGTATTACATTTTTCATAGTTTGACTCTCTTAGATAGATCGAGAAATTGTAACATCGGCAGGTTTGTTTTGCAATGTTTGTTTCATGGTTGATTTTATTGGCTTGATTGGTATGTCTTTCCATATCTATTGATAAAACATTGGTGAAAGATGTATGAATATTGAGAAAGATCTTCGATTTCATGAAAGTGAACCTCGTATCCATACGACAGCGCGGCTGCATGGTTGTAAATTAGGGCGCTATGTGGAAATTAATGAGCGGGTGATTTTACGGGATGTAACCGTTGGAGATTTTTCTTATTTAGAGCGTAATAGTGAGGCTATTTATAGCGATATTGGGCGTTTTTGTTCTATTGCATCTCATGTACGGATGAATGCGTTGGAGCATCCTATGGAGCGCGTTTCAACGCATAAAATAACCTATCGTCCAAACGAATATTTTCGTTATATGGCATTAGATAGTGGTTTTCGTGAAAGGCGTTGTGCAAAACGTGTTATTATTGGGCATGATGTGTGGATTGGACATGGTGCGGTTATTATGCCTGGAGTGACAATTGGTCATGGCGCTATCATTGGCGCGAACGCTGTTATAACGAAAGATGTTATGCCTTATACGATTGTCGTTGGGGTGCCTGCTAAGCGATTGCGGATGCGTTTTCCCAATCATGTGATAGAATACCTTTTAGATATGGCTTGGTGGGATTGGCCACTTGATAAAATTCACGACGCATTGCCTGATATGCAAAATCTGCCCATTGAAGCCTTTGTTCGTAAATGGAAATGATAGTCAGAATAAAACAAAATGATCTCTTGGAAAAACGGATCATGGTTTGCTTGTAATTAAGCTTTGTTTACAAAATTGTCTAGTACACGCTTTTCTCCGGCTTTTTCGAACATTATTGTCAATTTATGATCGTCTATTGCTGTAATATGACCATAACCAAATTTTATGTGAAAAATCCGATCATTGACAGAAAAATCTGATGGTACATGAGAGATTGATTGCGTGATAATTTTTCCTTCAATATTCTTGTTTTTTTGTGCACGCTTTTGTCTTGGTGTTGCATAGTCATTATAAAAAGAATCGTGATATTGAAAAGAAGATTTTCCATAACCACCATAGGATGTTTCCATTTCTACAACTTCTATATGTTCTGCTGGTAATTCATCTAGAAAACGGGAGGGAAGAGCAGGTTGCCAAAGTCCATGAATTCTTCGATTCGATACAAACCATATATGCAAATGTTTTTTTGCTCTTGTTAGACCTACGTAAGCAAGACGCCGTTCTTCTTCTAATCCTGAACGTCCACCTTCATCTAATGAGCGCTGGTGGGGAAAGAGTCCTTCTTCCCAACCTGGAAGAAAAACTGTTTCAAATTCAAGTCCTTTGGCTGAATGAAGTGTCATGATGTTGACTGCATCCATATTTTCATTATTTTCCGTTTCCATAACGAGTGCAACATGTTCCAAAAAACTTTGAAGATTTTCAAATTGTTCCATGGAACGAATCATTTCTTTAAGATTTTCTAGTCTTGTAGGAGCCTCTGGTGAGCGATCTTCTAACCACATGGTTGTATAACCAGAATCATCAAGGACGATCTCGGCAAGTTCTCTATGAGGAGTGTCTTGAAGCATATTTTGCCAGCGGCGGAAGTTTTCAATGAGGCTTCGTAACGCACTGCGTGCCTTAGGCTTTAATTCATCTGTTTCAATGATGTCAGCGGCAGCAGAAAAGAGAGGAACAGCACGTGCACGTGCACTCTCATAAAGAATGCGCAGGGTTGCATCTCCTATGCCGCGTTTGGGTGTATTAATAACACGCTCAAAAGCTAAATCATCAGTGGGTTGGACAACAACGCGTAAATAAGCCATGGCATCACGTATTTCCATTCGCTCATAAAAACGAGGACCACCAATGACGCGATAATTAAGGCCAAGCGTTACAAAGCGATCTTCAAATTCACGCATTTGAAATGATGCGCGTACCAATATAGCCATATGATTTAATGCATGACCGGTTTGTTGTGCACGTTCGATTTCTTCTCCGATTGCTCGTGCTTCTTCTGCCGAATCCCATGCTGAATGAATTTTTACCTTTTCTTCCTCACTCTTTACTTGAGCAGAAAAAAGGACTTTTCCCAGTCTTTCTTCATTATGAGCAATGAGATGGGAGGCGGTTTTAAGAATATGAGATGTTGAGCGATAATTGCGTTCTAGACGAATAATTTTAGCAGAAGGAAAATCTTTTTCAAAACGTAATATGTTTTCGACTTTTGCACCACGCCATCCATAAATGGATTGATCATCATCGCCAACACAACAAAGATTAACATGTTGACCTTGAGGATGTTGGGCCAAAAGCCGAAGCCAAAGATATTGTGCTGTATTTGTATCTTGATATTCATCGACAAGAATATAACGAAATTGAGAATGATATTCGCGAAGAATATCTGGATTATGTTGGAAGATAGAGATAGAATGAAGTAGAAGGTCACCAAAATCACAAGCATTAAGATCTTTTAATCGATTTTGATAACTGTGATAAAGTTCACGTCCCATGCCGTTACCAAAGGAATGAGCATCACTTTTTGAGATATGTGTTGGTGAAAGTCCTTGATTTTTCCAAGAATCAATCATCATGGCAAGGTTTCGTGCGGGCCAACGCTTATCGTCTAATCCTTCAGCTTGAATAAGTTGTTTTAAAAGTCGAAGAACATCATCGCTATCGAGAATTGTAAAGTTTCTTTTTAAATCAACAAGCTCTGCGTGACGGCGTAAAATTTTAGCTCCAGTGGAATGAAAGGTTCCAAGCCAAGGCATACCTTCAACAACTTCTCCAATAAGTTCACCAATACGTGTTTTCATTTCACGGGCTGCTTTGTTGGTGAAAGTGACAGCAAGTATTTGTTGAGGTGAGGCGAGTCCAGAGCGTAAAATGTGAGAAATACGGGTTGTTAAAACGCGTGTTTTTCCTGTACCAGCACCTGCAAGAACTAAAAGAGGTCCTTCAGTATTCATAACAGCTTGTTGCTGTTCTGGATTGAGTTGTTCTAAATAGTCTGTGTTATATGATTTTTGTTCTTTTAGAGTATGGGAGAAAAAACCAGAGCTCTTCTTATCATGGTCTGGAGGGGAATCTTCTTCAAAGAAAGGTATGATGTGATCAGAAAAATTACTCATTATATCTCTTTTGTAGTCTTTTTTTTATTGAAGTTCTAGATTAAAAAAACTTCTCTTAAAAAGTTACAACAGTTTCAGTTGAACAGACAGAAAGAGAACGTAAAAAAATAAGCACAACCATTAAAGGCTTTGGGTGAGAACGCTTTGAAGGGCATAAACGCGTAACGAAGCCGAAAGATTTACTTGTTGTGGTCTTTTGCTATCAATATCGGTAATAATAAAGGCTAAAGATTGTCCTTTTTTGCGGGCTATATCTTTTAGAATATCTAAAAATGGTGGTTCTAAAGAGACGCTTGTTGCGTGTCCATCAACGCGAACAGATATCTTTCGTGGAATGACTTTTGACCAATCGATAGAATTATTTTCGTGCATTTTTCCACCTTTATTCGTCGTTTCGCAAACGATTTTGATCAAGAAATTTTTGCATTTTTAAAGATTTTTGCTGCTCAAAATTTTTTTCAGTTTTTGTTCGTCCAAAACGATAACGATTTTGCTCAGCACAAAGAGATTTTTCTGTACGTTTTTTTTGTTTTCGAAATTGGCGAAGATTAATCAATTCAGTCATGAGAAAAATTATTTTTTCCGAAAGGAATCTAAAGAGACAACATCAGCACTTTGATTTTGTTTTGCATCGTTATTTGAAGGTTCTTTATTTGTACTGAGATTTTGTTCTTTTGTAAGCGTATTTTCTATTTTTTGTTTGTTTGATAAGGTAATAGGCGTAGTTGAGGTATTTTCTGAATTTTCACTTTCTCCAGAGGTCAGATTTGAGGGCAGATCAAATGCTGCTTCAAATGCTGCTACAGGATCATAAAAGACCTGAATGGAAGTAAAAGGAATCACGAGCTTTTCGGTTATTTCCCTGAAAGAGAGAGTTACTTCGAAAGCTGTTTCTGAAACACTGAGATCTCTAAATTGATGCTGTAAGACGATTGTCATTTGCTCGGGATAGCGATTTTTTAGCCGAGGAGAAATTTTAACGCCTAGGGCATTTGTCAAAAAAGTTATAAAAAAATGATGATTTCCCGGAAGACCTGCTTTGGCAACTTCCGATAAAACTTTACGGATAACTCCACGAAGCGCATCCTGAACGAGAATATCGTAACGGATTTGATCTTTAACCATCGAAGTTTATTCCTTTTATTTCACGTAGCAGAATGGGGCGTATTGATATTGTGTGACAGAATATATTTTAAATTAGCAGATTTTTTCTACGATGCACCTCAATAAATCGAATAAATACGAAACTCTATGGTAAATAATGTCTGATAATGTCTGAAAGATCAATCAACAACATTTAAAAAAGTGAAGGCTTCTGTTGCCAGGTGCCTCCGAACCCCGCTTAAACCTGCGACGGTTTAAGACTTAAATTGAAACATTCACACCACCTTAAGCGGCGAGACGTGCTTCCGCATAGTTGTCATTTGCAACTACTCATTTAGCCCGATAACGGTGGTACAATGCCGAGTAAAAGAGCGATCTTTACACCCTTGTCGATCCTATTTCGCCCCCACCAAAATATAATTTTGATTTTTTATATTTTGGTGGAGGCGCCGGGTACCGCCCCCGGGTCCAATAGGTTTATTTCACCGTCCATTTATTACCATAGCTGGTAAACCAGCCCTCTAAATATAGATGAAGAACAGTCTTAGGAAAAGGGGGGTTGTTAATATTTTTAATCCTCTAATTATTTATGGAGCTATATGATGCGGCTGTAAAGTATAGTCCGCTCATTTTTGGAGAGGAGATGATGCAAAATGACAAATAATCTAGCAGATATTAAACTATATGATTTAAATCCCGATGAAGCAGCAGTAGAACGACTTAGCCGTCGTTTAGCTTTAGTGATGAAAAAGCAGGATGCAGCGCTTGTTGCTACATCGGATCCAAAAGAGTTAGAACGTGTTGAAAAATGGGTTCAAGATGTTTTAGAAGCCGATGAGAAGAGTGCTAAAATGGCTGTTTCAAAAGTGGCTGAGATGATGTCTGGAGAGCGTAGAAAAAGTCGTGTGACTTTTTATTATCTAGTTGCTAAGCACCTTAATGCACTTCATAAAATTTAAACAATATTAAATTTGTGATAATGATAAAAAAAAGCCCAATTTCTTGGGCTTTTTCGTTGATAAAAAGGGTTAATGTTTTTCATCCTCTTGGAGGTAGCCTCCTTTACGCATACTCGGGACAAAGAGAAGAGCAATGAATGCCATGATCATCACGACGGTTATATAAAAATAAAAGAGTGATTCATGACCGTACTTTTTTAATCCAAGCGCAACGTATTCAGCAGAACCACCAAATAAGGCGTTGCCAATGGCATGAGAGATGCTAACGCCTAATGCGCGTATTGAAGAGGGAAACATTGCTGATTTGACGACACCAGAGATGGATGTATACATGCTCATAATGAAGAGCAAGCCAATAATGACGGAAAAGGCAACCCATATACTATGCGTATTACCGATTATCCAGAGTCCAGGAAATGTAAAGATGGCAGAGAGTATACTCCAAATAATAAGTAAAGTTTTTGTTCCAATTTTATCGGCTATGATACCAGCTATGGGTTGGAATAGGATGAAAATGAATAGTACAGCTGTCATAATCGTTGTTGCGGTATGTTTATCAAAGCCGGTGGTTGTGATCAGATATTTTTGCATATAAGTCGTAAAGGTGTAAAACGTGAGTGATCCTCCTGATGCAAAGCATGCAATTACGACAACGGCTTTTGTATGCTTGGTGAGAAGTTCCTTAAGACTGCCAGAGTGTTTGTGAGAGCGGCTTTCTTTCGTGGTTGTTTCGTGGAGAGAACGACGCAGATAAATCGCAATCACTGCCCCGAATCCACCAATTACAAAAGGAATACGCCATCCCCATGCTTTTAACTGATCTTCAGAGAGATAAGATGCTAGAATAAATATAATGAAGCTGGCAAGAAGTTGACCTGTAATAAGGGTGGCTGATTGGAAAGAAGCAAAAAGCCCACGATGTTTTTTGAGAGCAACTTCGCTCATATAAGTGGCTGCTGTACCATATTCACCACCCGCTGAAAGTCCTTGCATCATCCGAGCTAAAAGTAAAAGGATTGCTGATGTTATTCCTAAGGTTTCATAGGTGGGAAGTATGGCGATGAAAAAAGAGCCACCACACATCATAAAAATGGATATAAGCATCGAGCGTTTACGTCCATAACGATCGGCGACAAATCCTAAAAACCAAGCTCCAATAGGGCGCATAAGAAAGCCAATAAAAAACACACCCGCGGTTTTTAACAGTGGTGTAATCGTATCACCATCGGAGGGAAAGAATTGTGATGCAAAATAAATTGATGCAAATGAGTACACGTAAAAATCATACCATTCTACGAGATTTCCTGATGCGCTTGCTATAATAGCAAAAACACGTTTTCTTGCATCCTGTGATGCTGAAGTTGTTTCATTTTTCATGAATTGTTCCCCTTTTGGATTTATAGTTCATATTTTCTAAACATAATTGTTTATGATTTCCAGAAAAATTCAATGGTATTATAACAATTTCTTAGGGAAACTCTTTAAGATGATTTATTAGAGTTATGTTGTCATTCGTTTTAAGATTTTTACTTGTGTTATAGAATAAAAAGTTATCACGTTGCATTTAAAGGGAGAGGACATTGAAAAGTAGATCAAGATACCTTTAAACTTTATGAGAAGAATGCAATTATTGGCATACCGGAAGATTATAGAAGAGATGGTCTTTATGAGCAGAAAGCCCCAAAACTGAAAATATTTCAAAAAGCTTAAGTAATGTAAAAGGGGATTTTGTGTCCTTAATTATCTTATTGTATCATAACACATCATTATTTAGGAGGGTGAGGTAAGCCTCAGATAAGGTTTTCCGTATGAGGTGTTTTTTAGATATCGTGATAAATATTTAGGGTAGGGCTGCCCATAGAATCTTATCAAGTAAATTACATAAAGAGGGCAGTAACTATAGACAATTTAAGAGAAACTGAGTTGTTTGTAAGACGAATGCGGGGCGGGCTTTTCGTTCTTTACTAGGGTGGAGAGGGAATCAAAAAAAGCCCAATTTCTTGGGCTTTTTTATCCAGAAAATAAGTTTAATGAAGTCTATTGTCTTTATCGAGATATCCTCCTTTATCTATATCGGGCATAAGAAGAATAGAGATGAGTGCAATGACCATCATACCAACGATGTAAAAAAAGAAAACAGATTCGTATCCCATATTTTTTAATCCAAGCGCTACATATTCAGCAGAACCGCCAAAGAGTGCGTTGCCAATGGCAAAAGCAAATCCAACACCAATTGCTCGGATTGAAGCAGGGAACAATTCTGCTTTTATGATACCAGCAATGGACGTATAAAAACTCATAACACAGAGTATTCCAATAATAATTAAGAGTGCTGTCCATGGATTATGGGCATTACCGATCATTTTAAGTACAGGAATGGTGCAGATAATGGATAATGCCCCCCAACTAATGAGTGAAGCTCTTGCTCCAATTTTATCGGCTAGGGAACCAAAAAGGGGTTGGAGTAGCACAAAAACAAAGAGGGCGGCAGTCATTATCGTTGTTGCGGTTTGTTTATCAAAACCAGTGGTTGTGATCAGATATTTTTGCATATAAGTGGTGTATGTATAAAATGTGAGAGATCCACCAGCTGTAAAGCCAACAACCAAAAAGAAAGCTTTTTTATGATTACGAAAAAGTTCTTTAAGACTACCAGCGTGTTGTTCAGAGCGGCTTTTGAGGGTTGTTGTTTCATGAAGCAAGCTACGCAGATAAATTGCAACGATTGCTCCAAAGCCACCAATGATAAAGGGAATACGCCATCCCCATGCTTTTAACTGATCCTCGTTAAGGTAAATGGCTAAAATAAATATTATAAAACTTGCCAGAAGTTGACCTGAGATCGTTGTTGCATATTGAAAAGAAGCAAAGAGACCACGACGATTTTTGGGCGCAACTTCACTCATATACGTTGCTGCTGTACCATATTCACCGCCAACGGAAAGCCCTTGAAACATACGGATTAAAAGGAGAAGAAATGCTGCTGTTATTCCCAAGGTTTTATAAGTGGGAAGTATGGCAATGAGAAAAGAGCCACCACACATCATAAAAACAGAAATAAGCATTGAGCGTTTACGTCCATAACGATCCGCAATGTATCCAAAGAGCCATGCTCCAATTGGACGCATAAGAAAGCCAATAAAAAAGATTCCTGCCGTTTTTAACAGTTGTGTAACAATATCTTCATCTTCAGGAAAAAATTGTGATGCAAAATAAACCGATGCAAAGGAGTAAGCATAAAAGTCGTACCATTCTACCAGATTTCCTGATGCGCTGGATATGATAGCAAAAATACGTTTCCTTGTATCATGTGGATCTAAAGTTGTTTGATTATTCATGAAGTATTCCCCTTTTAGATTTATAACTTTTCTTCTTTTTTAAGCTATTTACGATGTGCATTATAAAAACGCTATTGTATCATGATAATTTTTTAGGGAAACATAAAGATTTTTTCTAGAGCTATCAGTGGTGTTTTGGGCTCATGGTGTTGTTACATTGCGTAAATTATACGCTTTTTACTATCCTTAAGGAAATATTATTTTTTGTTTGATTGTGAATTATTTGCATATGCAGAGTGTTTATGAAGATATGATACTCTTTAGTTTATATGCTTGATGTTGTTTCGTAAAATGATGTTACTGACTATTGCATGCTAGGTTGGTGTATCAGTTAAAATACTTTTTAGGAATGATCTTAAGTGTTAAGGGGGAGTACAATATTAAGAGTTCCTCAATAGTATAATGATAGCGGCTTGCACTTTTATTAAGTGTAAAGAGAGTGATGCCCATGTTTATACTTTACGGGGCTTTTACGTGATGTCATTCACGGGTGCCGTTGTGAAATGGAGTTGGGTGCATTGAGAAATGTTTCTCAAAAAAGTGTGCGAATTCATAATAAAATGGTATTTTCTATTTTTCATGAAAGGATTTGTTTTGCATGAGGGGGTACTATTAAGAACGTATTAAACAAAATCATGAGTGTAATCTTTATTATTGATAAAATTTCTTGAAAGATAATCACTTTTCTTCGATTTTGAGTGGGCATGGGAATATTAAAATAAATCAAACGTTTTTTATCTTCAGTGAATTAAATTAAGCTAAAGAAGTATTTATTACATAATAATATGAAGCCATTTATTTTTATAAGCGGCGTGTGCAGGAGGGAACATTGCTTCTTTAGAGTGTTTGAAGGGATAAAAAATTGTGAGCTTTAAACTTCTATCGGAAAGGATATAAAAAAGCCCAGTACTCTGGGCTTTTTTATTAAAATCCTTGTTTGTTAACATTAAAGGTTAATGAATATCGTCTCCTTGTAAATACCCTTTTTTGCGAGCATCTGGCATTAAGAGAACAGCAATGAATGCAATAATCATCATGCCGGTTATATAAAAATAGAAGACAGATTCATATCCAAGATCTTTTAATCCAAGCGCGACATATTCAGCAGAACCGCCAAACAGTGCGTTGGCAATAGCATAAGAGAGCCCAACTCCTATTGCTCGTACTGAAGCGGGAAACATTTCTGATTTTACAATGCCAGAGATAGATGTATAAAAGCTCATAATGCAGAGCATTCCAGTAATGACTGATAAAGCAATCCATGTACTATCAGTACTACCAATCATATTAAGTCCAGGAATGGTAAAGATAATAGATAAGACACTCCAAATAAGGAGTGAAGTTCTTGTTCCAATTTTATCTGCAAGAGCACCAAAGAGGGGTTGGAGTAACATGAAAACAAAGAGTGCAGCTGTCATGATTGTTGTGGCTGTATGTTTATCAAAGCCAGTGGTTGTGATCAGATATTTCTGCATGTAAGTCGTATAGGTGTAGAATGTGAGCGATCCTCCAGCTGTAAAGCCAATAACCAGAAAGAAAGCTTTTCGGTGGTTGCTCAGAAGTCCCCTAATACTACCAGCTTGTGCACTAGAACGACTTTCTTTGGTCGTTGTCTCATGGAGTGTGCGGCGTAGATAAATCGCAACAATTGCGCCGCATCCACCAATGGCAAATGGAATACGCCAGCCCCACGCTTTTAGCTGATCTTCGGTGAGATAAAGCGCTAAAATGAATATAACGAGACTGGCTAGAAGTTGACCTCCAATCAGTGTGGTATATTGGAAAGAGCTAAAAAATCCCCGGCGATTTTTGAGGGCGACTTCGCTCATATAAGTTGCTGTTGTACCATATTCACCACCGACAGAAAGCCCCTGAAGCATTCTGAGTAAAAGTAAAAGAATTCCTGCTGCCATTCCAATGGTTTCATAGGTAGGAAGTAGGGCGATTAAGAACGAACCACCACACATCATAAAAACAGAGATAAGCATTGAGCGTTTGCGTCCGTAACGATCGGCAATGAAGCCAAAAAGCCATCCGCCGATTGGGCGCATAAGAAAACCAATAGCAAAAACACCCGCCGCTTTTAAAAGTTGCGTAACGTCATTGCCATCTGAGGGAAAGAATTGTGATGCAAAATAAATAGATGTAAAGGAATAAACATAAAAGTCATACCATTCTACTAGATTACCTGATGCACTGGACACGATAGCCCAGATACGTTTTCTTGTATCATGTGGTTTTAAAGCTTCTTGTTTTTCCATAGTCGATCCCTTTATTTGATGTTCATCCATCTTTGTTCATTTATGTCATTTTTTTAGAAGCTGTCTATAGTATTTTATCTTTTGCATCAAAAATTTAGTTAGATCATGATAATTTCTTGTGTAAGATGTTTTTGGAAAAAGATTTGAATTATGTTTGTACGGATTTTACAGTTTTTATTTTCTATAATAAGAAGAATCGGACATAATACCCTCATGAAATCATATCTTGCTCTTTTATCTCATGTTTTAAATCAGGGTATTGATCGGACAGATCGAACGGGTGTTGGAACGCGATCTATCTTTGGGTATCAGATGCGCTTTGATTTACAAGCAGGATTTCCGTTGTTGACAACAAAGAAACTACACTTACGTTCAATTATTTATGAACTTTTGTGGTTTCTTAAAGGCGATACAAATATCGCTTGGTTGAAAGAGCATGGTGTGTCAATTTGGGACGAGTGGGCTGATGAAAAGGGAAATCTTGGTCCTGTTTATGGTTATCAGTGGCGTTCTTGGCCCGCTCCTGATGGACGCCATATTGATCAAATTAACAATCTTTTAACGATGATTAAGGAAACGCCAGATTCTCGTCGCTTGATTGTATCAGCTTGGAATCCTGCATTAATAGAGGAAATGGCGTTGCCTCCGTGTCATTGTCTTTTTCAATTTTACATTGCGGAGGGGAAATTATCTTGTCAACTTTATCAGCGTTCGGCGGATATTTTCTTAGGTGTTCCATTCAATATTGCATCCTACGCATTGCTAACGATGATGATTGCGCAAGTAAGCGGTCTTAAAGTAGGCGATTTTATTCATACTCTGGGAGATGCTCATCTTTATTCTAATCATTTTGAACAGGCAAAATATCAATTGTCTCGTATACCAAATGCTTTGCCATGTATGCGCATAAATCCAGCGGTAACAGATCTTTTTTCTTTTCAATTTGAGGATTTTGAGTTGCTTAATTATGAAGCACAACCCCATATTAAAGCGCCGGTAGCAATATGACGATTTCCATTTGTTTAATTGCTGCTGTTGCAGAAAATGGTGTTATCGGTCGTGAAGGTGTAATGCCGTGGCATTTATCAACGGATTTGCAACGCTTTAAAGCTTTGACATTGGGTAAGCCCATTGTTATGGGGCGAAAAACTTGGGATTCTATTGGGAGACCTTTACCAGGGCGTACAAATATCGTTATTACTCGTGATTGTACCTTTTGTGCTGAAGGGGCTGTTGTTGCTCACTCTTTATCGCAAGCTTGTTCTCTTGCAACAAATGTTGCTTCTCAAAATGATGTAGAGGAAATTTTTATTATTGGTGGTGGTGAAATTTTTCAACAAGGGTTGCATATGGCTGATAAAATATTCCTTACAGAAGTTTTAGCTTCTATAGAAGGTGATAGTTTTTTTCCTGTTTTTGATAAAGAAAAGTGGACTATTGTGCAAACACAAGATATTCCAAAAGGGGATAAAGATAGTCATCCGACACGTTTTGTTGTTTATGAGCGGAAATAATTTTTTGTAATATGAAGTGGAAGGGTTTATCAGTTGTATTGTAATGAGGTAAGAGACACCCTATAAGATCAAGCAAATGGTTGGTGTTCGAGTAGTGGTAATCAGTTAAAGAGGTGATAATGCCCTGGACAAATCAAAATGGTGGTGGCCCGTGGAGTGGCGATAAAAACAGTGGTGACAAAAAAACACCAGCTAAGAATCTCTTTGGTTCTGGTGGCGGTAATGGTGGCGAAAATGGTCCTAATCTTAATGAAATTTTGCGCAAAGGGCAGGATCAGTTTAAACAATTCGGGAGAAGCAGTTTTTCTGTTTTATTCCTTCTGCTTATTGTGTTTTTTTGGCTATACCAGTCAATTTATATTGTTCAGCAAAATGAACAAGCGGTAGAGTTGCGCTTTGGCATCCCTAAAGAAGGCATTATTGGTGATGGGTTGCATTTTCATTTTTGGCCAATTGAGACCTATATGAAAGTCCCTTTAACGGAAAAAACAATCGCGATTGGTGGGAAGCCCGGTCAGGCGCAACAAAGTGATGGTTTAATGCTTTCGAGTGATCAAAATATCGTTAATGTTAATTTTTCCGTTTATTATCGGATTTCATACCCTAGTCAGTTTTTATTCAATGTGAATGATCAAGAGGGAACTGTCCGCCAAGTTGCTGAGAGTGCAATGCGTGAGGTCATTGGTTCGCGGCCGGTTGATGATGTTTTACGTGACAAGAAAGAAGAAGTTGCTAATGACGTTAGAAAGATTATCCAGTTGACTGTGGATAAATATCAACTTGGTGTCGAAATAAGCCGTGTTTCTATCAGTGAAGCTGCTCCTCCGACAAAGGTTGCTGCTGCGTTTAATTCTGTTCAGCAGGCGGAGCAGGAACGTGGAAGAATGATTGAAGAGGGGAATCGTGTGCGTTTTACGAAAATTGGTTTAGCAAATGGTGAAGCTTCACGCACACGGGAAATCGCAAAAGGTGAAAAGGCACAAATGGTTGAAGAGGCAACAGGGCGTGCTGAACGTTTTCAGGCGATAGCTCGAGAGGCTGCGATTTCACCAGAAGCTGCTCGCTACCGTCTCTATATGGAGACGATGGGGCGGATTCTTTCTTCACCAAATAAGCTGGTTCTTGATCAGGCAAATTCTCCAGCGGTGCCTTATTTACCTTTGAATGAATTGTTGCGTAGCAAGTCATCGGAAAAAGTAAAGGCAACAGCAGCGCGTCCTGCGTTACTCTTAGATTCTCGTATTTCTGGAGGAGATTAATTATGCAGCAATCTCGCTTTTTGTTTGTTTTTAGTGCTATAGTGTTTGTTTTGATGATTTTGTGGATGTCCGTATTTATCGTCTATCCTCGTCAACAAGTAGCAATTAAGCGTTTTGGACAAATTGTTCAGGTAGAATCTAATCCTGGAATCTATTTCAAGGCGCCCTTTATCGATAAGATGATCATTGTTGATAATCGGTTATTGCGTTACGATGTTCCTACACAATCTGTACAGGTTCGTGGTGGTGCGTATTATGAGGTGGATGCGTTCTTTATTTACCGTATTACAGATCCTAAGTTGTTTTTACAGCGCATTGCTTCTGGGCGTCCACAAATTGCGGCACGTGAAAACCTTGCACCACGGTTTATTGACGCTTTGCGTGCTGTTTATGGTAAGCGAGAATTTAAAGCAGCCTTATCGGATGAACGAGGCGCGATGATGGCTGAAGTACAGAAGCAATTTTCTGTAGATGCAGGCTCGTTGGGTATTACCATTGTTGATGTGCGTATTCGTAAAACCGATTTGACTGATGCTGTTTCAGAAGATGTCTATCGGCAAATGGCAGCTGAACGTGAAGCTGCTGCGGAAAATATCCGGGCTCGTGGTCAGCAGGAGCGAGATCGTATTGTGGCAGAAGCTAATCGTGAATATGAAGAAATTGTAGCAGCTGCAAAGCGTGATGCTGAAATTACCCGCGGTGAAGGTCAAGCTGAAAGTATTCGTCTTTTATTGAATGCGAGGGAGGCTAATCCGTCTTTTTACGATTTTTGGTTGGCGATGGAACAATACAAGAATTTAGAGAAAACACCGATGGTGATTTCTCCAAATGAGGATTTCTTTTTCTATTTTCGTAATCCGCCGCAGGCAAATAAAGCATTCTTACCGACAATGAATACTGGCTTCAGTAAAACTGATCCAAAATCGGGAGAGAATAGATAAAATAATGGATTGCAGATACGAGATTTTGCATGAAAAGAATGATCTGTGACCATTTTCTTTTATGGTAAAAGTGGTAGAGAGTATCGAGCCGTGCTGGTTTTACGTAGATAAATTTAGTGGGGCTCTTTGCATCTTTGATTAAAGGCATGTCATGGATAGAAGTGTCGTGAGTAAAAATACGTTTTTAAAGTTTTTTATCACAAGAGTTGTTTTTTGTGTGACTTTGTTTCTATCAGGATCAGTGAGTTTGTCTTGGGGAGCCGAGACAAGCAAGGCATTGCTTTCTATTCCTGATTTAGCTTCTGAGCTTTTGGAAACAGTTGTGAATATTTCTACGGCGCAGACTGTTGAAGGAACAGAACAGGATGCAAACACCTCGGTACCCGTTATCCCAAAAGGTTCATTGCTGGAGGAATATTTCAGTGATTTTTTTACACCCAAGGATGGTCAAAAAGATAGTCAATTTCAAAAGGTGCGTTCTTTAGGGTCTGGTTTTGTGATTGATGCGCAAAAAGGGATTATTGTTACAAACTATCATGTTATTGTAGATGCTGATGATATTGAAGTTAATTTTACGGATGGTACAAAACTAAAGGCAAAGCTTCTTGGAAAGGATAGCAAAACTGATTTGGCGTTGCTTCAAGTCGATGCAGGAAGTAAAAAATTAAAAGCTGTGCGTTTTGGTGACTCAGAAAAAGCACGTATTGGTGACTGGGTTATGGCTATTGGTAATCCTTATGGTTTTGGTGGAAGTGTGACGGTTGGTATTATTTCTGCACGTAACCGTGATCTTAATGCTGGTCCCTATGATAATTTTATTCAAACAGATGCAGCAATTAATCGGGGAAATTCTGGTGGGCCGTTATTTGATAGAAATGGTGAAGTCATTGGCATTAATACAGCAATTGTTTCACCTTCGGGAGGATCTATCGGTATTGGATTTGCTATTCCATCGGATATGGCTCTTTCTGTTATTAATCAATTGCGTGATTTTGGAGAAATAAGGCGTGGTTGGTTGGCTATTCGTATTCAGCCGGTAACAGAGGATATTGCAAAAAGTTTAAAATTGGACAATGCTGTGGGAGCATTGGTGGCTGGTAAAATAGAACAGACGGAAGAAAATAATGTAGATAATAGCCAGTTACAAACTGGAGATGTTATTCTTTCCTTTGGTAATTCCAAAATTAAGCATGCACGTGATTTGCCGCGTTTAGTTGCAGAAAGTTCAGAAGGAAAAGTGGTGGACGTTACTATTTTACGCAATGGGCAAGAAGCAACAGTAAAAGTTAAGCTTGGACGTTTGATTGAAACAGATCCAAATGAAGATACAGAAGAAGTTGATGATAAAAAAAATCAAGATTTGTCGAAAAACGTGACAATGCAATTTATGGGAATGACGTTATCTGAACTGACAGAGGATTTGCGTCATCGTTATTCAATTTCAGATAAACTTCGAGGACTAGTGGTGACATCTGTTGCACAAAATAGTGCAGCGGATAAAAAGCGTATTCGCGTTGGTGAAGTGATTGTTGATATCAATCAGAGTTCTATCACAACAATTGATGAGGCTAAAAAACGTATTCATAAATTACGTGAAGCTGGACGCAAAAATGCTCTCTTTATTGTAGCACGTCCAGATGGAGAGTTACGGTTCGTAACGCTCCTAATGGATTGATCCTTAAAAAATTATTTTTTGTTTTTTATCAGCCTTAGTGTGTGGGATATTTTGCAAGTCAGCCATGTGATGTCCAATATTTCTCAAGCTCATTTCACGATAGAGAGCATGGGGTGTGCAATATAAAATCTATTGGAAATCATTATATCTTTATGTTGAATATCAAAGTATAAATTGGTGTCATCATAGTATTTTTCAGTTCTCAATATTGTAACAGCCTAGACTTTGAAATGCTGCATAAGAGATATTGGTACACCTTTCTTAAGTCAATTTTTATCTCTGCTTGTGATGCGCAAGTAAATGGTATTGATATGATGCTTTATGAGGCTCTTATTATAAACCGGCTTAGCATGCTATTTTTATAGGAAAAAATAAAGCTATTTGATTGTATAGATTAAACTTAGTATTATTTTCATAAATGATGACAAAGAGTATATTTTTAATGGCCTTAACGGACAGAATTATTATAGCTGTGGTTTGTTATTGAATTACGATAGCAAAAAATGCTTGGAAATTCCTTTGGTGTTGTTATTAAGTCCATTTTTTCTTTTTTATAAGTTTCATAAGGGGCTTTGTCTTAAGGGGAATTTGTGTTCGTATTTTTTGTTTGAAGTATTTACTCTATGATAATGGAGAGAAAATACAGGAAGGCTTTGGGGGTGTCTGCATGTTGTAATAAATTATTGATTGGGAGAAATTGCTATTCATGGCACAGAGAACAGTTACATTAATAGCGGGGCCAACGGCAAGTGGGAAGTCAGAACTTGCCTTGCAAATGGCTCAAGAAAAAAATGCTCTCATTATTAATACTGATTCAATGCAGGTTTATGATGTTTTAAATATTTTAACGGCACGGCCGGGGGAGGCTGATACCGCGATTGTTCCCCATTATCTTTATGGTCATGTGAGTCCTATTTTGAATTATTCGGTAGGGCAATGGTTGTGTGATGTCGAGAAGCTATTGACTACTTTTTCTTTAAGATCAGTTATTTTTGTTGGTGGGACAGGACTTTATTTTCGTGCTCTTTTAGAGGGGATTTCGGAAATCCCTCATGTTCCAGATGTTGTGCGGCAGAAGTGGCGTTTGCTGCTTGATAAAGAGGGACCTGAAAGTCTTTATCGCCAGTTGTTGCAGATTGATGCTGTTGTTGCTGAAAAAATTTCTTCGCACGATAGACAGCGTATTGTCCGTGCTTTGGAAGTTTATGATGCAACCGGTAAGACGCTCAGTTGGTGGCAGAAACAAAAAACAACACCTATCATTGCGCCGAATTTGACCGAAAAAATTCTTCTCATGCCACCACGTTCTCTGCTTTATGAACGTATTCATAAACGCTTGGATTCTATGATTGAAAGAGGAGCTTTAGAAGAAGTGGTGGCTATGAAAAAACTTAAACTTTCCCCTTCTTTACCAGCAATGAAGGCTATTGGTATACCTGAATTTATGGCTTATTTGGATGGATATAGAAGCTTTGAGAATGCTCTTGAAGCGGTAAAAATACAAACGAGGAGATATGCAAAAAGACAAATGACATGGTTTCGTAATCAATTTGATGAAGAATGGATGCTTACTTTTTGATAAAAGAGTTAGAGCTTTGCAAAGAAACTTATCGAAAGATAAAAGATAATTCGTGAAAAAGAAATTTTTTAGAAAATATAATTTTTTATTGACGAATGGTATCAATGGAATTAGAAATCTCTCTACAAGGAATTTTTTATATATTTTATACGTTGGAATAATGGGGGTAATCATACAGTATGTGTTGTGTAATGGGCTCCTTTGGGGGCTTTTTTTATGGGCTCCGTTAGGGGCTTTTTTATTGTCCTATAAAGTAGGTGAGTGGGAAAAATGAGAAATGATCCAAGAAAGCAAGAGAGTGCAGATGGAAAAATAATGTCGGGCGCTGAAATAGTGGTTCAAGCTCTTATAGATCAAGGCGTTGAACATATTTTTGGTTATCCTGGTGGGGCTGTTTTGCCTATTTTTGATGTTCTTTATCACCAAGATACACTCCAGCATATTTTGGTGCGCCATGAACAAGCCGCAGGGCATGCAGCTGAAGGCTATGCACGCAGCACAGGGAAGGTAGGGGTTATGCTTGTGACTTCTGGTCCAGGGGCAACGAATGCTGTTACACCTTTGCAAGATGCTCTTATGGATTCGATACCTCTTATTTGTTTTTCTGGGCAGGTGTCAACAACGGTGATTGGAACAAATGCTTTTCAAGAGGCTGATACAGTTGGAATTACAAAGCCTTGTACGAAGCGTAATTGGCTGGTTAAAAATGTCAATGATCTTGCGGCTATTATTCATGAAGCTTTTTTTCTTGCTCAATCAGGTCGTCCTGGGCCGGTTTTGATTGATATTCCTAAGGATGTTCAATTTGCTTCAGGATTTTATAGAGCACCTCAAGTTCAGGAGTCTTTACATTCTTTTCCATCGTTGAAAGGGAATACTAAGGCTATTGAATCTGCCGTTTCTCTTTTAGTTGAGGCAAAACGCCCTATTATTTATTCTGGAGGTGGTGTTATTTCATCGGGGATGAAAGCTATACAGCTTTTACGTAATTTGGTTCAATTGGGGGATTTTCCGATTACTTCAACATTAATGGGACTTGGTGCTTATCCTGCTTCCGGTAAAAATTGGCTTGGAATGCTTGGAATGCATGGAACCTATGAGGCTAATATGGCCATGCATGATTGTGATGTCATGTTAGCTGTTGGAGCACGATTTGATGATCGTATCACCGGGCGCCTTGATGCATTTGCACCTCATGCGCGTATTATTCATATTGATATTGACCCTTCTTCTATCAATAAAATTGTAAAAGCAGAAGTTCCAATTATTGGTGATGTGGCTTGTGTTTTAGGAGATATGACGCAACTCTTAAAGATACAGCAACCAGCGTTTAACAGTGAAGTCCGTGAGGCGTGGTGGACGCAAATTAACCGTTGGAAAGCTCGTAATTCATTGGCATATGCGGAGAAAAAAGATGTCATTATGCCGCAATATGCTCTTGAACGGCTGTATGCTTTTACCAAAGATGCGAATGCTTATATTACAACGGATGTCGGGCAGCATCAGATGTGGGCAGCGCAGTATTATCATTTTGATGAACCAAAACATTGGATGACTTCTGGTGGTCTTGGAACGATGGGATATGGTTTACCTGCTGCTATAGGTGTTCAAATAGCGCATCCTGATGCGCTTGTTGTGTGTATTTCTGGTGATGCCTCCATTCAGATGAATATTCAAGAGCTTGCAACAGCTATTCAGCATGACACACCGGTGAAAATTTTCATTTTAAATAATCAGTATATGGGAATGGTCCGCCAGTGGCAGCAATTGCTGCATGGTAATCGTCTTTCTCATTCTTATACGGAATCTATGCCTGACTTTGTGAAATTGGCACAAGCTTATGGAGCCGTGGGAATTCATTGTTCAAAACCCGATGAACTTGATGATAAAATTCAGCAGATGATTGACTGTGATAAGCCTGTTCTTTTTGATTGTCGTGTTTATCATTTAGAAAACTGTTTTCCTATGATCCCATCGGGATGTGCTCATAATGAGATGTTATTACCCGATGAGGCAAGCGAAGAAGCTATTGCAAATGCTATTTCTTCCGAGGGAAAGATTCTTGTATAAAATGAATATGTTAACAAAATGCTGAAGGATGGTGATGATGAAGTCTTTGGAGTCTTCATCTCTGTCACTTCTTTGTGGAGAGTTCCTATTATCCTTAGAGCTCATTTTATGATTTTCATTCTTTGTTTAAAGACATGGGGTGTATTATTATTTGTTCATCTAAAAAATGTTATAAGTCGTGTGCACAATTATGTTTGAATTTATTTGTACGCGATGTTTGTTTTTTTAATTCATATGTTCACATTAATAGCTATTTCGTTGCATTTTTTAGATAATACATTGAATTATCTGTTATAAATTAATTATGTTGTCTCATATATGAATGATTTCATCGTGCAAGAAAAAAAGCCACACTGCTTGAAGGGTGCAACCATGCAAACCGTCATATTTGTGAAAACAATAGAAAAGTTTGTCACTATGTTTTGGTTTCGCATTATGAAATTACTCCAAATCACTCTTTCAAGGGCTTGATAGGAGAATCCCCTAGCGACTTGAAAAGAAGGGCAAATATAACAAAAAGCAAATGCAGTCATAGAAAATCAATTGGCCACCATAGCCTATAATCAGGTAGTAGCCTCACCTGATTATGCGGGAGGAATCTATACATATGAGATATGTAGTCAATATATATATAAATCAGAATAATACTCACCATTATATCATTATCAGGACATTAGCATTGAAAATCAAATACTCTTTCTTTTATTTGTTCTACATATCTATGATTCCATAAATCTGCAGACACAAACACTCTTTGAATCCACCGCATTGGATTTTCATAACGATCAAATGATCCATAAAATTTATCTCTAGAGTGTAGAGCCATTCTGTTATCAATGTATAATAATCTTATGGGTTGTACATCAATTCCAAAAGATACAGCCTTAATAGCTTCATAAAAATGATCTGAAGCTTTCTTGGCTTTTTTGACTGTGGCTCTAACATGCCTGGATAAAAAACAGCGCTGATATCTGGGAATTCACCGTCCCCTTGAACTAGGGGCACTTTACTTGTAGAGGTTACCCCATTTTTTCTCCATCTATAGGGAACATTAATTATATATAAATTATCCCTTAAGCTCCTCAAATCCTCCTCACTTAAAAGTTTTAAAGCTAGACGTGTATCAGATATTCTCGTTAACGGGCCATCAACACCATTGCGAACACCAGATAAAATTATCCCCTTTAGGAGATAAATTTAAACTCGTTATAAATTTTAGTGCAGCATTTTCTGTATAAAAATCTAATTCAACTTCAGATCCTAATCCTGTATAATCTTTTTTATTATCCTCTAAAGGAACTAGGTTATTTACTATATGTTCGCCTTCAAACTTAATTGAATAAGGCTCTCCGATCAATAAAGAAAACATCATAATTAAATTTTCGCTAATATAGCCACTTTTACAAGACTCATCTAAATTATAAGGATTAGGTGACGTATTAATTTGTCTATCAATTGGAAGATTTTCAAAGATTAGATATGGTCTGGGAGTAATAGACACCTTTTGGTTCATAAGAATTGTTAATATTCTATGGGGTAGCAGCGAAAATGCTATTTTTTAGCTCAACCGAATATTCAATACCACCCGTATGGATCATAAATAACATGGTCTAAAGCCTCCCAAAGTTTGTCTCTTTCGATATTGCTCAACTCAAAAGTATTTTCATTTATCATTATAATTTCCTCCCCAATTATATTTCCCTACTTTCTTATTAAGAAAAGTGAAAAAACAATAATTAAAATCAGCCATGTTAGTAAATAAGTTTCTGTAAAATTTTGGATTAATCCAAATAATGGTGGAGCAGTAATGATTGCGATTTGATTTATAGACATTCCTAAATCCAGAGAAAAGCCAACGCTTTCTTTCGGCGAAGAGTCTACAATATAAGCAACCCAAGGGCCATACTATCCCATTCCTCCAAAAACTAACCAAGCAGATAAAATAGTTAAATAAATTATCGATCCACTCATGCTCAAAATTAATATTAAAAATCCAAAAACGATTGCAATCATGCAAAACAAGACAGGAAAAAATCGTCCTTTTCTACAATGATCACTCCACGCTGCTAAAATAATTCTTCCTAAGGCACCAGAAGCCTGTGAAACAAAAAATAAATAAGCACTTTTATCTAGAGACAGGTGATAGATTCTATAAAAATAAATCGTTATAAAAATGGTTAAAACATATTAAACGATCACAAGTGAAACGTTTGAAAAAATATTATTCTTCATATGCGGCGCAGCCACATCGCAAGACGTGACCTTACATTTGCATAGAACGAAACTTTTGCCTTGCTTTCTGGAACGATAGTGATAACTTTTGCTGGTGCGTGATAAAAAATAATAAATATACATCCCCCTAAAAAAGAAACGATGGCACCGACCAAAAACGCACCTTGTATGCCATAGACAAGGGCACTCGCAGGAATAACTATACCCAGCTAATGCCTCTACCTAATGGTAGCCCCGCCTGCCTTATTCCCATTGCAAATCCGCGTTGCGATTGTGGAAACCATGAAGAAACGGATTTAGCACTACCGAGTTGAGCAGAACTATAAATCCCCCTACAATTAGCAAACAAACCAAAAGGGAAATATAGTTATCTGCGATTGCTTCCAACAAAAGAGCGACAGAAACGCCGATCGCGCCAACTCCAATAATATAGTGCTCGTTAAACTTGTCTAGTAATTCACCAGCTACAAGTAATCCAATAATAGGTAGGAACTGTGCTGCTGAAGATAGTAAACCTATCTGAGAGTCACTAAGCGAGAAATCCTTCTTAAAAAATTCAGCTAAAGGACCAATCCCTTGAACAAAGAAGCAGGCTGATGCTTGAGCGATCGTGGCAACAAGTAATACAATCCATCTATAATAATTTTTTTCTATAAATTTATTATTGCCCACTATGCCCCCTCCAATTAAAGTGCATTCCAATGAAGTAGCCTTTTTTAATAATGATTGCAATAATAAATGAGGTATTTTATGCTGATTACATAAAAATCTGTCAATACGATTGGTATGAATATGAAAGCTAAGGAATATGCTTAATTTAAGGAAATAAGCTATTATGTGTCGTACAAATTTGATATGCTAGTGATATAAGATAATTTTACAAACATTGGCTCAGCCGGCATTAAGTGCTCTTTATAAAAGAAGCTATATTTTGGCAAGCTTTTTCAAAATAATTCTCAAAGCTTTCTTCAGTCACATAGCCCAGATGCGGTGTGCAAAGAACTCTATCTGATTGCAATAATTTGCTTTCATATACTGGCTCGCTGTCATAAACATCCAGTGCAAAGTAAATTGAATTTTCCAAACTTAGTATTTTTTCTATCGCCCCTTTTTCAACCAAAGCTGAACGCGCTGTGTTGACAAAAATAGCATGAGGTTTCATGCTCAATAGATCATCTAATTTTATGATTTCTCTGGTTTTATCGCTTAAACGTAAATGGACGGATATAACGTCAGGACGTGTAAAAAATTCATCTTTTGAATGCGTAAAATGATAACCTAAATTTTTTGCTTCTTGCGTTGAACGCTCGCTCCCATAAACCAAAATGGACATGCCAAAAGCTTGAGCATATTGAGCAACCATTTTACCAATACGGCCAAACCCGAATATTCCAAGAGTAGCCCCTTTCATTTGGTTGCCAAATGTTGTTTGCCATCGTCCTTTTTTCATATCAGATACAGATTTACAGAGTTTTCTACGCGCAGACATAATTAAGAGCCACGCAAATTCAGCAGCAGAAGTTGGATCTCCACCACCGTCTAATATTTCAATTCCTAAGTCTCTACAAGTTTCTATATCAATATGTGAACCTATAGGGCCTGTTTGGCAGATTAATTTTAAATTTGGCAGTTTCAGGAGAAGATTTCTATCAACTATAGTCCGCTCTCTGATTAAGATAAGAATATCTATCTCTTTGAGCTTATCTTCTAAATCACATTCTTTAGCTAAATTATTTATAACCAGCACTTCATGTGATGTCATTAATTTTGTAATAGACTGTAATGTTAGGGTGGCTTTTTGATAGTCATCTGGAATTAATATTTTCAATTTAAACCTCCCGTTTCATTCATCAATATTTGAGCTCATTATTTCATTTCTAAAACAACCAAAAAGCAATCTCATCGCTGATATTTTGACATAACGCCAAGCCTATTAACAAATTATATCCCTTGATTTATTGTTATTTCTAGCAATAAGAATAGCATTAATCAGTTAGTTTTTATAAACTTTAAAACATTGCGACAAAAAGAAAAAGTTTGACTCAGTAGATGGAGAATTGCGCTTTTCTCATATTCTAGAGGACGAACCTGAAGTGCTACGCTGGACTAAAGCCATGTCCCAGTTTTCTATAATAGACCACCAAGAAGGCCATACTTACGAACCATATTTTATTGTTGAAACAGAAAAAGCTACATATTTGTGCGAGATAAAGCGTGCTTCATATAAGTGTGATGTCTCTCTTTATTCGTTGAGATATCACTTATTTGTAGCATGAAGAGTAAATTTATTAAAATCATGATGAGAGGGAGATAGGAACTTTATAGGTGTATCATCATAGGATTAAGTCGTTTTGTTGAGAGCTATTTTTATTTCTGCTAAAAGGTTTTTGATATATTTAATTATTATTTCGTAATAGTGGATGTACTTTATTTTATGTGCAAGAAAGCTGATTGATTGTGTAAAATAGCGTTCAAAAATTACATTATTTTTATCCTGTTAAGGACATTTTTTCTAGTGAGGGTTTTGCAAT
The DNA here is from genome assembly GCF_042197245.1 of Bartonella sp. AA18HLJMS. Classification (NCBI taxonomy): domain Bacteria; kingdom Pseudomonadati; phylum Pseudomonadota; class Alphaproteobacteria; order Hyphomicrobiales; family Bartonellaceae; genus Bartonella; species Bartonella sp. AA18HLJMS. The sequence continues at coordinate 102,353 of NZ_JBHIRP010000006.1, forward strand.
TGCAATGCTCTTTTTCTCATTCTAAATTTTGGTTAGAAAAAGCGTATATAGGTGTTATTTTAAATTTAAGATATGCATCTTCCATTGTTGGTGTTACTGTTGTAAAAAATGATATTTTATTTGATACGCATAAGGTGTTACCAAGAAGATCGATGTATAGATAAAATTTAGATTGTTACAATATCTTGAAAAAACAATGGGTAAATAATTGATAATTGTGCTACGAAAGTTGTTAGATGGGCGTGTGTCAGCAATTCTTAATAAAAAGGTTTTTCTTGATAGTCGTTTTTTTTCAAAATACTGCTCTTTTTATGCAAATCTTATGTTGGTAAGCTATGCAGTTTTCGCCGGAACAGGATAATGCATTGAAGGCTGTTGCCGCGTGGTTGAAGGAAGGGCGTTTTCCTCTTTTTCGCCTTTTTGGCTATGCGGGGACGGGTAAGACGACGCTTGCACGCTATTTTGCAGAGACAGTTGATGGTTCTGTTCAATTTGCTGCTTTTACAGGGAAGGCCGCGCAGGTTTTGCGTTCTAAAGGTGCAAGCAATGCTTGTACGATTCATTCGCTAATTTATTGTCCGCGTGGAGAAGAGGAAGTTTCCGATGAAATAACAGGAAAAAAGTCTATTGCTCCAACATTTACGTTAAATCGAAGAAGTGCTGCTGCACAAGCTAAACTCATTATTGTTGATGAGTGCTCGATGGTAGATGAAAAATTGGCCCGTGATTTAATGAGTTTTCGAACGCCAATTCTTGTTCTTGGTGATCCGGGTCAATTGCCTCCTATATCAGGTGGAGGCTTTTTTTCTAATGGAGAACCAGATTTTCTTCTTTCAGAAATTCATCGGCAAGCGCGAGATAATCCGATTATACGTCTTGCTATGGATGTACGTGAAGGACGCGATATTGCTTATGGTGACTATGGAGAAGCGCGCGTTGTGACACGTAAAGAGGTCAATCAACAATTGGTTTTGGATGCTGATCAGGTCTTGGTAGGGGTTAATCGTACACGCCACCTTTATAATCAGCGTTTGCGTGTGTTAAAGGGATTTACAGCAGATTATCCACAAGCGGGAGATAAGCTGGTGTGTTTGCGAAATGATCCGATTAAAGGTTTGTTGAATGGCTCTTTATGGAAGGTGATGACTTCACAGAAGGAGACCGTTAAACCAAGTATTAATCTTCTTGTGAAACCAGAAGAAAGTGAGCGTGGGGTAGCAAAGATTAAACTTTTAAAAGCAGCGTTTGAAAACCCTGATCAAGAAATTTCATGGCAATTAAAAAAGCGATATGATGATTTTGATTATGGGTATGCATTAACGGTTCATAAGGCGCAAGGTTCTCAATGGAATAATGTCGTTTTGTTTGATGAAAGTTTTGCATTTCGTGATATGTATGCGCGCTGGCTTTATACGGGAATTACCCGCGCAGCAGAGCGTTTAACGATTGTTCGATAGAGAAAATATGTGTATCATCTCAGTTTCAGATGGAAAATGCCTTTTTTCTATCTTGTTACACACTATAAAAAATGGAAATGGGCATGGCGGTAAAACTTTCGGTTAATCTTAATGCTGTTGCTGTTTTGCGTAATCGACGTAATCTTCCGTGGCCAAGTATAACGAATATTGGGCATATAGCGCTTGCTGCTGGAGCAACAGGTTTGACGGTTCATCCGCGCCCTGATGAAAGGCATATTCGTTTTTCGGATTTGCCAGATATATACTGTTTAATAAAGAACACTTTTCCTACTGCTGAGTTTAATATTGAAGGTTATCCAAGTGATCAATTTTTGGATATCGCTGAAAATTATGCGGACCAGATTACCCTTGTTCCTGATGATCCAGATCAGTCAACGTCTGATCATGGGTGGAATTTTGCTCATGATGCAGAATTTTTAGCACCTATTATTCAGAATTTAAAAAAAAGAAAGATTCGTGTATCCCTTTTTGCTAATCCTGCTGTCGATGGTCTTGATATTGCTAAAGCAATGGGCGCTGATCGTGTGGAATTTTACACGGGACCTTATGGTGGTGCATTTCAGGATAAAACAAAACAAGATCAAGAGCTCAATAAACTTGTTTTAGCAGCAAGAAGAGCTAAAGAGTTGCAGTTAGGTATGAATGCTGGGCATGATCTGACACTTATGAACCTTCCTGCTCTGGTCAAAAGTATTCCTTGGCTTGATGAGGTTTCTATTGGCCATGGGCTTATTGCTGATGCATTAGAGTATGGAATGCATGATACTGTTCAGCGTTTTATCCGGTTATTATCGTAATCTTTGTTTCTCTATAAAATTGGGAAAAAATTTTTATAAAGCTTTATCAATTTATCTAAAAAACAATTTTATATATGTTGAGATAAATAGCACTATTAGCATACATTATAAAATATTCTATTTTCCTCTGTTTATTAGTAGCTTTCTATTTTTTGTGTTTTTTAGGGTATGAAATGCTTTTTTATTTGTACTATCCATTATGAGGAAGTTTTAAAATCTTCTTATTATAATTTCTTTGAATGGAGAAGAAGTAGGGTTTTGAAAGTATTTCCCTTATAAAGGAGTGCGTAGGATTTTAATGGATTAATACACAAATTTTCTTGATATTTGAGCTCATTTTTGGGTTATCTGTAAATAGTATAACGTAAAATCTCCTTATGAATAAGCTTAATGCAATAGGAGCTGTTAAATAGAATGATGATATCGACTTGTAGCTTTATGAAGTAAAGAGAGTGATGTGCAATAAATCTTACACTATTATAGGGAATTCTTGAAAAGGGCTTGAGCATATTAAAATTTTTTTATAAGGCGCCATAAATGGATAACATAATAGCCGTATGGGGGCTTCTTCGTGTGAGAGGCGTGGATATTAAAAGAACGTAAAAAGTAAAAACATCCTCTCTATTATTCTAAAGATATTGTTGTATATGCTTTTGAAGGTTGTATTAAAACAATACTTGTTATTTTGTAATTTTTCTTGCTATCCGTATTGATTTGGTTCATGTTAAAGATTGTATGTTGTATCTTAATTTTTAGAATATAGCGTTTTGTTGCACGATAAAAGAGTAGAATATTAGCTAAATTTTCTTTAGAAATCTTATTTTGTGTAATTATTGTTTTTGTAGAATAGCAGTTGAAGTTTATTTGGGGATCCGTATATGTTTTAGGAATGTTTGGGGACTACAGTTTTTTCTATGCAATATGTAAACTTTAAAATTATTCAATTGCTGTGTTCTTATAAGCGGTGTTTTTTGTCTTTATAAGTGTGTGATGCACTGTAGATAATGTTTCTTATTGAATAAAAATAATCTGAAATCCAGTTTAAATAGAGAAAGAAGGAATTTTTTATGCGTGTTTATTATGATCGTGATGCGGATGTTAATCTCATTAAAGGGAAAAAAGTAGCCATTGTTGGTTATGGTTCTCAAGGGCGTGCGCACGCTTTAAACTTGAAAGATTCTGGTGTTAAAAATGTGCAAATAGCTTTGCGTTCAGGGTCGGAAACAGTAAAAAAAGCCATGGCTGATGGTTTTGAAGTGGTGAGTGTTGCTGAAGCAGCAAAATGGGCAGATCTCATTATGATGGCAACACCAGATGAATTGCAAGCTGATATTTATAAGGAACATATTCATGATCATTTACACGATGGGGCAGCGATTGCTTTTGCGCATGGTTTGAGCATTCATTTTGGCTTGATTGAACCTAAAAAAAACGTTGATATTGTGATGATTGCTCCTAAAGGTCCAGGGCATACAGTTCGTCATGAATACCAACGGGGTTGTGGTGTTCCTTGCTTAATAGCGGTGGCGCAAGATGCTTCAGGGCATGCACATAATGTAGCATTATCTTATGCATGTGGACTTGGTGGTGGACGTGCAGGGGTGATTGAAACAACATTTAAAGAAGAGTGCGAAACTGATCTTTTTGGTGAACAAGCGGTTCTTTGTGGTGGTCTTGTTGAATTGATTCGAGCAGGTTATGAAACATTAACACAAGCAGGTTATGCACCGGAAATGGCTTATTTTGAGTGTTTGCATGAGGTTAAACTGATTGTTGATCTCATGTATGAAGGGGGCATTGCAAATATGAATTATTCGATTTCTAATACAGCTGAATGGGGTGAATATATGTCTGGTCCACGTGTGATTACGGATGAAACCAGAGCAGAAATGAAACGTATATTGAAAGATATTCAAACGGGTAAATTTACATCGAATTGGATTCAAGAATATAAAGCTGGTGCTGCTCATTTTAAAAGTATGCGGCGTTTAAATGATAATCATCCTATTGAAGAAGTGGGTAAAAAACTTCGTTCTATGATGCCTTGGATAAAATCGAATGCTTTGGTTGATAAAGAGCGTAATTGAAGATTCTACAGAGATATTTTGTCAATAGCTTTTATAATTTTATAGATAAATATAAAAAGGGTAACTTTAGTTACCCTTTTTATATGTTTTTTGTTTATATGTTTTTTGTAATATAAGCTTTATTTTTTAATTTTTTGCATAATTCTTTTTCCCAAAAAGAAAGTATACAATTCCTAAAAATATGAACCATGCTGGAGTGTATTTTAAAGCTATGGCAGTGTCAGCTTCTAATGACAATAAATAGATAATGAATGCAAAGAAAACAAGAAGCGCCCAACACATAACAACACCTCCTGGCATTTTATAAGGAGAGACAGTATGCTGGAGAGGACGATTGCGGCGATAGACGATATAGCTGATCAAAATGATAGACCATACAAATATAAACAAAGTTGCGGCAATTGTCGTAACAATTGTAAAAGCAGCTATGAGTGTTTGAGATAACGATACAACGGCATAACCAAATAAGATGCATATACATGAAAAGAATAATGCGTTGGCTGGAACGTGGTTACGAGAAAGTTTTCCTAAAAATTTAGGAGCACCTTTTTGTGTTGCTAGCCCATATATCATACGGCTGGTAGAAAAAATTCCACTATTTGCTGAAGAGGCGGCAGCTGTGAGGACAACAAAGTTCATCAAACCTGCAGCAGTTGGGATACCAATAAGTGCATACATTGTTACAAATGGGCTTTTTTCTGGACTGATTTGATCCCACGGCGTCACAGACATAATCACAAGAAGAGAGAATATATAAAAGAATACAATGCGGATTGGTATTGAATTAACAGCCTGTGGTAAAGCTTTTTGAGGCTCTTTTACTTCAGCAGCAGCTGTTCCAGCGAGTTCAATGCCAACAAAAGCAAAAATAACAATTTGAAATCCAGCAAAAAAGCCTGTAATTCCTCGCGGAAAAATATTCCCACCGTTCCATATATGGCTAAGAGAAGCAACCGTACCGTTTGGAGAGACAAAATCGGTAAAGATCATATAAAATCCTACAACGATTAGGACTAGAATTGCTACGATTTTGATAAAACCAAACCAAAACTCAAGTTCGCCAAATAGTTTTACGGCGACGAGGTTAAGAATTAAAAAGGACATAAGACCAATTATAACAGGAATCCACGGATTGAGTTCAGGCCACCAAAAATGTGTATAAGTGACAATAGCAATAATTTCAGCAGTTCCAGTGACAATCCAACACAACCAATATGTCCAGCCGATAAAGAATCCGGCACATGGCCCTAGAAGATCGGTTGAGAAGTCAATAAAAGATCGGTATTGTGTATTAGAAAGCAATAACTCTCCCATAGCACGCATGACAAAGTATAGAGCACAACCAATAATTGCATAAACGAGTAGAATTGAGGGGCCTGCTACACTGATTGTTTTTCCTGATCCCATGAAGAGACCTGTTCCAATCGCTCCACCAAGGGCTATAAGTTGTATGTGTCGGTTATGTAGTCCACGTTGCAATTTCTTCTTAGGTTTTTTTTCTAAATTTTGTTTGTTCATTTTTGGGGAGTTCTCCTTAGTTATTTTTAAATAAAAATTACCCTAAAAAAGGTAATTCCTTCTATCGGAACACGCTATGGTTAAGGAGTAAAGGAATTTTTTTCTATGACTATATGTGAATAAAGCAAAAACATTATTAATTAATGGAATAATTATTTTATATATAAGAAACAAAAGATAAATTGTATTATATTTTTTTGATTTTTTTATGTTTTATACATAAGTATTATTATAATAATATATAATATAATTTATATTATATATTATTATATGTATATAAATAATAATTTATATTTATGTATATTTGTTTATAGTAATTTTTATATAAATATCTTTATATTTAAATTTATTTATTTATAGATATTGTTATCTATATAAAAATATAAATAAAATTGTAAACTTATTAAATATAAAACTTTGTATATAAATAAAATAATTTTAAATATTTAAACTATTATTTGAAACATTAAAAAATATATTTTAAATTTACATTTAAGTATTAATATTTAAAATTTATTACAAATAGAAAAATATTTTCATAGAATCTTTTTTTATTGCAGATAGCTATTAAGATATATTCTGTTTAGAGCTATATTTTTAATTTTGATAAAAAATTGAATATAAATTTTTTTGGGGGGAAAGTTTTAGATAAATCTCATGTTTTATTAGTAAACAATGTCAGTGAAGTTTATAGAGAATTTTTTATAGAATAGCTCGTTTCTTATCCTATTGTGCAGTAAAATACTGTTGTGTAGAGTAGTGATATAAAGCATATAACATTTTACGCATTAAGTATTTTTAGAATGGGTGGTGAGTGTTCAGGGCAGGGCTAGCCCATAGAGCCTTATGTAGGTGAACCATATAAATGATCAGCAGCATTCCCCCTTAATAAGCCGGATTGTTTACAAACCGGTGCCGGTAGGAATCGTCGTTTTTTGATGTTTGGGGAGGAGGTTAAGTAGAAAAAGGGTAACTAAAATTACCCTTTTTTGAGATGTTTTTATGTATAGACTTTATTTGTTACCTTGAGTTATTTTTTTCTTTACAAACATAAAATACATTATACCTAAGAAAACAAACCAGAATATACTATATTTTAAGGCTAGTAGAGTATCAGCTTCTAATGTCAACAAATAGAGCATGAAAACAAAGAAAACTAAAATTATCCCACACATGATAACACCTCCTGGCATTTTATAAATGGATTCAGCGTGTAGATGAGGGCGATTGCGACGATACACAATATAGCTAATCAAAATTACAGACCATACGAATAAAAATGCAATAGCTGAAATGCTTGTCACAATTGTAAAAGCACTTATGAGGCTTGGAGAGAGTGAGGCAATTGTATACCCTATTAAAATACATAAACAGGAAAAGAATAGAGCATTGGCTGGAACATGGTATCTGGAAAGTTTACCTAAAATTGGAGGGGCACCTTTTTGTGTTGCAAGTCCATATATCATACGGCTGGTAGAAAAAATACCACTATTTGCTGAAGAGGCAGCTGAGGTGATAACGACAAAGTTTACCAAGCCAGCAGCTATCGGAATGCCTGCAAGCCAAAACATCGAGACAAAGGGGCTTTTATCTGGAACAATTTGATCCCAAGGTGTGACAGACATAATTACAGCGAGAGAAAAAATGTAAAAGAGTACAATACGGACCGGTATTGCATTAATTGCTTTGGGGAGCACTTTTTTAGGTTCTTTTACTTCAGCAGCGGTTGTTCCAGCAATTTCTATACCAACAAAAGAAAAAATAGCAATTTGAAATCCAGCAAAAAAACCTGTCATTCCTCGCGGAAAGATATTGCCATCGTTCCATACGTGATTGAGAGAAGCAACCGTACCATTGGGAGAGGTAAAGCCCGTAACGATCATATAAAATCCCACAACAATTAATGCTAAAATTGCGACGACTTTGATAAGGCCAAACCAGAATTCAAGTTCACCGAATAGTTTCACGGCAAAGAGGTTAAAGATTAAAAAGACACTAATGCAGGTAAAAACGGTAAACCATGGATTGAGTGTTGGCCACCAAAAGTTCATATAAGTGATGATGGCAATAATGTCAGCAGCTCCAGTTACAACCCAGCTCAACCAATAGCTCCAGCCAACAAAGAAAGCGATTCCCGGTCCTAGCATATCGGTTGAAAAATCAATAAGAGATCGGTATTGTGAATTAGAAAGCAACAATTCTCCCATAGCACGCATGACAAAGTATAGAGCAAAACCGATAATAGCATAAACGAGTATGATGGAAGGACCTGCCACACTAATTGTTTTTCCTGCCCCCATGAAGAGACCTGTTCCAATAGCACCACCAATGGCTATAAGTTGTACATGTCGGTTGTGTAGTCCACGCTGTAACTTATTCTGAGAATTATCTTTTAAATTTTGTTTGTAGCTCATTTTTTGGGGGTTCCCTTTAATTATTTTGAGATTAAATTACACTAAAAAAGCATTATTTTGTATCGAAGCATGATATAAATGAGGTGTAAAGGAAAAAAACGTTTTTTATGATTTTGTGTGGATAAAGAAAAGAATATGTTTTAGGAATATGCTTTTGAAAAAAGAGAATGTTGTCCTCTTAAATAACGTAACAGATATTTGAATGGGGAGCTTTTTATTGTTATGAATAACAAATTAATTGTTCATTAAAAGACGTGGGGCTTTTAAAATTATTTCAGAAAGTTGTCAGGAGTTTTTATAATTTTTTGAAACTTATTATTTGTAATCAGTGCATTATTTATTATTATTCATAATGGTGAGAGTTTACTTTTTGCTCAAATAGCACTCGAGAGTTCTCATCTTAGTTTAAGAAACAATTTTTAATGGAAAATTAAAATGATTTTTAAATCATTTTTTTGTTTGTATGGTGCTATCATAAATCAAAAAGTTACTTTTGTTTCATAAACGAAAAGAGGAATATCATAGCTTATTTTTTTAAAGTGATGAATAAGGATTTTGTTTAGATATTGGTAACATTTTATAAAATATTGCGAGAAACTCACATTGTTTACACAAACGTCCTTGAGAGTATGATAAAGAAATGCAACGTAATTCAGTTATATAAAGAAAAAAAGAACTGGGGATTGTATAAGCTCTGTTAGAGATCTCACTATTCATAGTGAGAGACAGAATCAGGAAAAGATTGCTCTATTAACTTTACAATTTGTTATCAAAGATAAAACTATCCAAAGAAAATGAAAAAAGAAAACAGAGATAAAACTGTTCCTGTCGCAATGTTAATCGAGCCTTTTACCCGCTGCTTGTTTAAGGCGGTACTGGCAAATGATATAAAAATGGTCATTAAAGTAAACCATGCAAAGATGTTGAAAGAATGTATTGTGACAAGTTCAAAACCTTTTTTAATGCTACCTCCAGAAGCTAAGAATTTTGGAAAAGCTGCTATGTAAAATATAGATACTTTGGGGTTTAGTATTTGTGTCAGAAAACCGTCCATATAGCTGGTTAAAAGCTTTGTTTCACTCGTAGCATGCTTTTCATTCGTTGAACTTCTTTCTTTTGAATTTAAGCTGTGTATTCCAGATTTAATTGATTTAAAGCCCATGTATAATAAATAGCTGCCACCCATGAGTTTTACTAAAAAAAACAGCGTTTTGTTGTTGAGAATGAGCGCTGATACACCTAGTATGGAAAATGCCCCATGCACATATGTTGCTGTACACAATCCTAAAACGTTTACAAATGCGTTCTTTCTTCCCAATCTCGTTGCATTATCGATGATAAGGGACATATTCGGCCCCGGTGAGATGACTAAAAAAAATGAAACAATGAAAAAGGTCAGTATTTGATGATTCATTTTACTTTTAGCTCTGAAATTAATTGATTTTCGAGATACAATTCTATTCTGTCAAACTGAGAAAGTTTTCCGACACCCTGTGGAGTGCCTGTGTATATGAGATCACCACGTCTTAGCTGAATGTAGTGACTTAAAAATGAGATTATCTTCTCAAAGCTAAAGATCATATTTTTCGTATTGCCAACTTGTCTTGTTTCGCCATTCAACTTCATTGCAAAGGTTATTGGGTTGTTTATTTTTTCTTTGTTTATGAAGTCAGAGACGTATGCAGCGCCTTTAAATCCTTTCGATAAAAGCCAAGGAAGCTTTTTTTCTTTCAGTTTTGTTTGCAAATCCCGCGCGGTGAGATCAAGACCTATTGCTACGGCATCATAGCATTCTTCTGCTTCTTCCTCCATGATCATGAAAGCGTCCTTTGAGATTTTGAGTACAATTTCGGTTTCAAAATGTATTTCTTTGGAAAAATTAGGGAGATAAATTTCATTGCCTAAAACGAGTGAACTTTTTGGCTTGCTAAAGATAACGGGTTCATCTTCAACAACATTACCTAGTTCATGAACATGTTCAACATAATTGTATCCAACACAGTAGATGTCATTTATCATGGGAGCCCTCCAAATTTTTCATTTTCTCTTTGTATAGGCAAGAGAAAACTTTGCAAACAACATTTTTTCTTATATCGCGTTTTGCGTTTTCTGGAAAAGAAGCATTATGTGGGTTAATGACTAACCACGATGACAGCCCTTCGCATTATCCTCTTTTGAAGAGTGCTCAATCTTATAGTCTTTGAGATTATTTTCATTTTGATTGCTAATCTCCTGAAATTACTTTATTACTTAAAGAGTGATTTTGCTCGTCTACGCAGCGATTAGTAGGGTCTGAAAGCCCTAAAGTTCGATCATAAATGAGCCTACTCTGTGGGTGTCTCAGAATTATGGATATTTTTCTATGTCTAGGTGCTATGAGCACTAAAAGTAAAAATCTGGTTCGTATTCAATCCTTTCAGGCTCTCGGAATACTAATGCGAGGGTGCTCGCAACCGGCGGGGGACTTGAAAGTGAAAAGCAAAAAGCCACATTTTAACGACATTTCTATAGGCAAAAAATCGCTTTCAAAAAAAATGCTGGGAATGTCGTAAAAGCAATTAGGGCACCAATTAGGGATAACTTTTCAACAAATCCAAAAGTATGAGAAAGTCTGTGATGGTTAAAAAGAAGCAGACCGTGGCAAACTTATTATGGCATTTGGAACGGAGAAGATTTTTACCAGCTTTAAGATAGCACAACAAATAGCCGGAACTGGAGAGCGTGTTTTGTTTCTCGTGCCTTTTCTGGCTTTGATGTCACAAACGATAAGAGAATGGACACGCTATATAGAAGTACTGTTTCATTCCTTTGTGGTGTATTCTGATACATAAGTTGGCAAGAGTCGTAAAACAAAGATGCTGTTGTCGAACTCGATGTCTCAGATCTTGGCTCTATCAGCTACCAACTGATGTTCAAAAGCTTTGAAAAAAACAAATAAAGTCTTAGCGAATGCAATGACCGTGGTGTTTTCTACTTACCAATTAATCCAAGTGATTGCGGATGCGCAAGAGAAATACGGTTTATCAGAATTTGATCTGATCATTTGTGAAGCGGTGCAGGTTAAGGCAGATAAGGTAGAACCTTTGGTTGTAGAAGCCAAGGAAGTAGCTGAGACTGCGAAGATAACAGCGGAAGAAGCGATAAATGTTGCGGAGCAAGCAAAAGAAGAGGCTGATACGACAAAGTAAGGGCTTGGAGAGGTCAAGAGTTCATTAGACACGGTGACAGCAACGACAAATTCTGCGAATACAGCCGCCTCTGAGGCAAAAATGTTAGCGGAAGAAGCGAAGAGTGCATTGACAGAAGTTCAAGAGAAGGCACAGAGGAACAGTGACAGTCTTTCTGAACTTCAAAGTAAGGTAGGTTCTCTTTCCACTAATTTTTTAGAGAATGTGCGTTTTCATCAACCTGACAGAATTCTGGAAGCCGATCCGAAAAATAGAAAAGGTGTTGTGATCAATGACGGGGCATGTTTTCGCTTTTATCATGGTGGAGAGAATGGGGATAGGTCCATCTTTTACCGCGTTCTAGGGCGTGGAAGGATGACTTTTGACGAAGATCTTGAAGCAGGAAAGGATTATTATATATATCTCATCTTAAAAGATCAGACGAATGAGCTATCCTTTGAGCTTTCGCAAAATCCGACGGCTCCTGATGGCTATACAAAGGATAATTCTGAAAAGATCGGTGGATTTCATACGCTATGTGCGGATGTTGGTGAGATTGAAGGTCATCTCTTATCGGGTTACCAAGCCGGGGATGTTTTGCCCAATTCTGTTTGGTGTTTAAATCACTGTCCGAGGAGTGATCCATAGGGAATGGTTTACGATCCGTGGAAGAATATTTGGGTTGATATTTATCTTCAATCAGGGACAGATGCAAATGCAAAGTTGGCATATGGTGTTCCGATTACGACCAATCGTAGCTATGCGGATCATGCATTTGATTTTTGGTCTGTTAATAAGAGATTTTTGACGAGTGATGAGTTTTCGCCATGCATGTATGGAAGTAATCAAGCAACCAGTATTGTCGGCAATCAAGCGCCTTCTCTTAAGACGTCTGGAGGACACGTTGATACAAACAATAGACGGATGATTTCGCATATCGGTTGTGAGGATGGTTGCGGTTATGTTTGGCAATATTTATCTGGTTGTTATCCAGTGACTAAATGGCATACAGGGGAGCAAGGAAGCAGTTTACGTGTAGACATAAATGTTATGTTGGAAGGAGGCGATTGGACTGGTGGCTCTAACAATGATCATCTTGTACGGAATTTTGCGCATTCTCGTTATGTAGAAGATGAAAAAATAGGCGCCCGTGGATGTAGCGAGCCACTTTATTATAATTAACGCGAGATTGATTAGAACATCATTTTATCCAGCCCCACTTTTGTGGGGCTTTTTTTATGGAGCGTCAGATGAGAAAGATATCGAAAGAAGGATAGGCACTTCATCTTGAAGTTTTAAAATCAAAGCTTTTTCTACTAAACTCATGATGTCAACCAGAGCAGTACAATCTTATCACTCATATTTTCATGTCTAGAAAATTGAGATAATGCCATCCATAAATCGCATAAGAAGTTAGAATCTACCTTCATTGCACACCTCCGTGGACTTGTTCTCTCAAACATGCCGCCAATCTTTTAGGTGTGATTTTTGTTGAAGGCAGCACCTTTTCTGTTCCATCCGATTTTTGAATGGTGATGGCAGAACAGTCCATGAATCCTTTGTTGATTTTATCCTGATTAAGGTAACAATGGACCACGTCGATACACCCAATCATTTTTACGTAAGTAATCTATTAAATCCTTTGGTCTTATCTCCAACATCTTCGCGGCTTCAATCAAACCAAACAAACCATCAGAGCGTTTTAAGCCTTCTAAAGCTTTTGGTGCTAATTCTGAAATAACATGGTTTTTCTGCTTAATTTGATTTTGTAGATGATTTAAGGCGCCAAGTAATACCTCGGGTTTGGAGTAATCAATTTGTGGAATAGCTACTTGTCTTTCCAACGGTCAATTATCTTTGCTCGTAAGGCAGTGCTGTAACTAGAAACAAGAATTAAGCATTCACGCTTTGGCAGGTTATAACAGGGCGGCTTTCACTTTTGTTATCAAGGTAGTGCCCACCAAAATCAACCTCCTCAAATTTGAGGGCGTTAAGTTCTTCAAGCGTTTTCTTGATGTCACGCATAATATTGTCATGCCTTTTGCCACATAATTCAGTAATTTTAATAATGGTATTCATAAAGAATTCTTAGATGTTAGACGTTCCTTAATGACATTCTAAAAGAGTGCTGGGCACTAAGAAACACGGCATCTAGTCCGTCGTTACGCCTTTCCCCGAAGGGGTATATGGCATAGCCACACCTGACAAAGCTATTAGCATACAATGAGTTAAAGCTTTTAAATTGCGGAAGATTAG
>NZ_JBHIRP010000007.1:0-4812 GCF_042197245.1 Bartonella sp. AA18HLJMS
GGAAGTTTTTGATGAGGCAATGAATGAGGTTGATCTGGGACTGAGGTTGATCTTGTCTGCGTGCTTGGCTTTCAATAGAACACCCTTCCTTGGGAAAAGGAAATTGTGCTATCTCTCAAGTGGCTTCTTCTTTACTTGCACACCCTTGGGGCTTTGGTATTGAGGGCTGATATTAACATTTGGCAGCTTTCTCATAAAAGCTTTATGGAAGATGAAAATTTGGGCTTTGAAAAAAAATATCGAAAAAATCTATTTGGGCCGGTTTTGTTGATGATTCAAATCGTCATAAAGACAAAGCAACCTCGTTACGATTTTCTTGCACTCGTTTGCTTCTTCTTTGGAAAGCAGCTTATCTTCCTGAAAATAAAAAGAGCACTTAGAATTTTAGAGTCAGAGACCCAAATTTGTGCAATAGAAGAAGATATTTTATGAAAATTTGATCGAGGAGAAAAGAGAAGCCTTAAGATAATAGGGGATATACTGTGAGTGATGAAAACATGATGTTTGAAGGTGATGAAAAAAAGGCACCCCTGATATTGTCTTTATAAAAAATGAGGGATACAAGCGCTTGATATTGATGAACCCTCATTCATTGTGAGGACGAAAGCTTCGGTTCATGAAAATGGCTTAAAAATTGAAACAAATGAGGGATAAAAAATGAGGGGCAATGGAAAAAATGCATCATTGGATGAAGAGTTACGGTCTTTTTCGCTGGAAGAAGCGTTTTTGACAAGCAAAAATTATAAAGTCATCTTTTGCATTGCTTTCATTGTGTCAGCTTTTATAATGGCATTCTTTATGTTTTTTAAGTGGGATTTGACAGGGTGGTGGAATTATATCCTGTTCATTTTAACATTAATATTGGTTTTTATATCAGCGCTTCTTTTTGTACTCATTCCTGTTGCCTTTGTGGTCGGTATCATCTTTACGCGTTTGTTGAAAAAAAAGATCGATAAGTTGGATCAAGAAATCTGGCAGCGAAGAAAAACCGCTTCTCAACAAAACAGCGCGTGAAGGGAGGGCAGAAAATGAATACTGGTCTTTATATATTCTCATGCGTTTTAGAAGACCTTCTATTCGTGCGATGTTTGAAGGTGATGAAAAAATGCACCCCTGATATTGTCTTTATAAAAGATGAGGGATACAAGCGTTTGATATTGATGAACGCTCATCCATTGTGAGGACGAAAGCTTCGGTTCATGAAAATGGCTTAGAAATTGAAACAAATGAGGGATAAAAAATGAGGGGCAATGAAAAAAATGTATCATTGGATAAAGAACCACGGTCTTTTTCGCTGGAAGAAGCGTTTTTGACAAGCAAAAATTATAAAGTCATCTTTTGCATTGCTTTCATTGTGGCAGCTTTAAGAACGGCTCTTCTCTTCTTACTCATGTGGCTTGAGTGGAAGTTGGCGGGGTGGGAAGGAGATGTTATAACAGTTCTCTTTTGCATCGTGCAGGTTATATTAGATTTAATTTTTGTACTCATTCCTGTTGCCTTTGTGGTCCGTATCATCTTTACGCGTTTGTTGAAAAAAAAGATCGATAAGTTGGATCAAGAAATCTGGCAGCGAAGAAAAACGGCTTACCAACAAAACAGCGTGTGAAGGGCGGGAAGAAAATGAATACTGGTCTTTATATATTCTCATGCGTTGTAGGAGAGTTTCTATTCGTGTGATGTTTGAAGGTGATGAAAAAATGCACCCCTGATATTGTCTTTATAAAAGATGAGGGATACAAGCGTTTGATATTGATGAACGCTCATCCATTGTGAGGACGAAAGCTTCGGTTCATGAAAATGGCTTAGAAATTGAAACAAATGAGGGATAAAAAATGAGGGGCAATGAAAAAAATGTATCATTGGATAAAGAACCACGGTCTTTTTCGCTGGAAGAAGCGTTTTTGACAAGCAAAAATTATAAAGTCATCTTTTGCATTGCTTTCATTGTGGCAGCTTTAAGAATGGCTCTTCGCTTCGTACCCATGTTGCTTGGGTGGAAGTTGGCGGAGTGGGAAGGGGATGTCGTGGCAGCTCTCTCGTTAATCATGCAGCTTATATCATGGTTTATTTTTTTGTTCATCCCTGTTGCCTTTGTGGTTCGTATCATTTTCACGGTTCTGTTGAAAGAAAAGATCGATATGTTGGAGCAAGCAATCTGGAAGCGGAGAGAAACCGCTTCTCAACAAAACAGCGCATGAAGGGGCGGGGAAAATGATAGATATTAAAATGATGGATATTGTTGTTGTACTCTCGTGGGGTGTGGGCTTGACGCTTTTCACGCTGCTTTCTGCTGTGGTCATGATGTTTATTTGGGCATTGTATTACTCTACTTTCAAGCGGGTGAGACTGTATTGCCAAGTGACAAAAGAATTAAGCCGCGTGCTTGAACAACCTGTCGCTTTTGAGCCGTCTAGTGGAGCAATGCCGATGATTAAGCTGTTATCTGAGAAAAAAGAGTTTTCTCTTTCTGATGAGGAAATCTTAACGATGGAAAGTGCAACGGCGCTTTTAAAGAGTTTGGGGTGGAAGGTGGAAATTGAAGGAAAAGGAGATCATTTGGCCACCTATTATTTACCAGATCGTGAAGTGCAGTTTCTTTATAATGCTGAGAAGGGGTATCCGCGATTTGATTGTGCAATTGCAGTGGTTTCTGGTATCCATGCGGCGGCTTGCCAAACAATAGACCCTTATAATTCTGGAGGCTTGATTGCTCTTGAATTGAGTTTTGATGTGAAGGGGTTGGAAATTTTTGAAGAAAAGGTAAGCGTTGGATGTTTACGTCGTGCACTCGAGAAAGCTTTAGATGAGGCAATGACTGAGGTTGATCTTGGCAAGATGCTTCACTCTCAATATAGAATCCTGCCTTGGGAAAACAAAACTGTGGTCCCTCGGTTGGCTTCTTATTCCCTGCGTTATCTTGCGGCTCTGGCTTTGATGGGCGATGTTGAAACTTTACACTCTTATCACAAAAGCTTTATGGAAGGTGAGAAGCTGGGCTTTGAAACAAGCATCGAAGAGGAGCATCTGGAACGCGCAATGGTGATTGCTCAGGCGGTAGAAAAGACAAAGCAACCCAGTTACGATTTGCTTCAACAGGCGGCAAAGGATTTTTCCATGGAGGTAGAGAGCTATGAATGTTTTAGAGCTACAGATCCCAATTTGTGCAATAGAAGAAGAGATTCTTATGAAAATTTGATCGAGGAAAAAAGACAAGAATTAAGGCAACAGGGATATTTTGTTTACGAAAAGGACGCGATTTGTGAAGTTGATGGAAAAAACTATCGTCCTCATATTCTTTACATAAAGGATGGGGAGTTAGAATATATGGATGTAGAAATTAGGGTTGAGGAAAAAAATTATTGAGAAAAAATAAAGCGTTTAGATAAGTTAAAAAGAGCTTAAACCTAAAAATAGAGCGTAAAAAGCGCGAAGCGTAAAAGCAGAGGGGAACAATGCAGGAGAAAAAAGCAACATTTGAAGAGTCTTTCTTTTCATTTAGAAAATTTATGGTGTCTTCAGTGGAAAGGCGTAAAGGGGTGGGACGGTGTAAAATAATAGGGCACCGCTTTTTCATCATGTTTTGTACATGCCTTATCATGATGGCTTTAGAAGTTCCTGCGGGTGCAAAGTCTCTGGTACAGCCGTTGCAATGGACAAGATGGGAAGGAATTGGTTCTCTTATTTTTCTCTTACCAGTGTTGATATGGTTTTGTCTTCTCACACCCCTTCCTATTTTGTGGGGCATTTGTCGTTTTAAAGAGCGTAAATTGGAAAAAATAAAGAAAAAACTAAAAGAAAAAATAAAGCAGCAAGAGATTAATCAATGAGGTTATACGCATGAGGAGTGAGGCCGCGGTTTTTGTTTTGTTTCTGCCGATTGGATGTTTTCTTCTAAATGCAGTTACAGTTTTTGCCATTTTTGTGAATATGATTATTGTGGCGCCTTATTATTCTTTAATAAAGCGTTTGAGGCTCTATTACAGAGTGAAAAAACAAAGACGTTTGATGAAAGAACAGCCACAGCGTTTTTGTTTCTTTGAAAAAAGCGGAAAAGGGAAAGAGAGAGTGCCGCAAAACTTAGCACTAGAAACAAAGATAAGTTCCTATTCGTTAAAAAAATGGCTCGCTTTTTCACGCAAAGATTATATCCTCCACGCATGCCTCTCTTTCATCATTATATTTTTCAAAGCTTATGTCTATGTGATTTTCTTTAAAGGGATAGATGAGATAGATGAGAGCAGATTTGAATATTTTGCCATTCTCTTGCTTTTCTGGTTTTTTTTATCGGTATGTATTTTTGCAACGATCCCTGTTGTTGTGATCCTTCGTGAAATTTTAACTCATCGATTGAAAAAGAAGATTCAGCAGTTGGAAGAAGTGACTGAAGCAACCCAATCAATCAATTTATAAAGGGAAGGGGATAAAATGCATTACGAAATGGCGGCAGCTTGGACGGTGATTTTGATCATTCTGCTGGGGGGTGTTTTTGATTTTTTCTTAACAATACCCATTGTGGCACTGTATATTTCTTTTATCAAGCGTTTGATCTCGTATTACAAGGTTACCAAACAATTAAACGCAGCGCTGAAAAAGCGCATGTAGTGCTCGTGTCATGGGGGAGGCGTAAGTTTTAGATCATGCCATTTCTTCACGGCTTGGGAGGAGGGCATCGATTGTTTTTCTCATTTTACGCTGATCTCTGGGGGAAAGGGTTGATGGCAATGAATAGGCTTGTATAGGCTTGTATAGGCTTTAATGGGGCAGTTGATCGGAAGTTTGTTGTTTTCTGTGAATTTGCAAAATCGTAAAAAC
>NZ_JBHIRP010000007.1:4912-13919 GCF_042197245.1 Bartonella sp. AA18HLJMS
CTGTAAAAAGGTGTGTGGTTGGTCAAGAGCCGTGAGAGTTGTGGGGAGGATATGGGGAGAAAAGGTGCCAATGGAGGATGGTTGGATTGTGCAATGTGTCAAAATTGAAATGGGGTAATGGGGAATGGGGGAATGGAGGGCGTTGGGGGAAAAGGGCTGATGTGGCAATGAATAGGCTGGTGATAGGCTTGTAATAGGCTTTAATGGGGCGGTTTATCGGCAGTTTGTTGTTTTCTGTGAATTTGCAAAATCGTAAAAACGTGGAACTGTAATAGGGCGTGTGGTTGGTCAAGAGCCGTGATGGTTGTGAGAGGGGGATAAGCCCGTGTGAGAAGGGTTAGAAAAACGTTTGGTTTTGGAGCTGTTGATATAGGCATGCTGTTTAGAGGCGTAAGGGAGGGGGATTGTTCGTTCTCAAAGCCTATGATGTAAGAGAGTATGAGTTATTTAAGAGGGTGTTCGGGTATGGATAGAGATTGAAGGGGCACTGCTTCTTTGCAAAGCAGAGGTATTGATCATAAGTTTTGTTTATTCATATGGTTTTTTATGGCATCCAGTACCTGTTGGCTTATCTCCTGATGGGGCAGCCGTCGTAAACCTTTTGGGGTTGTTTTTTGTCCTAATTGAATGGGGATAAAATCAACCTTGTTTTTGCGCGCGCACTCGAGGATCATTTGATCATGCGTGTTGGAACCAAAAATATGAAGAATACATGGCGGTTTAGGCAAAAGAGCCAACTGCTCAATTAATGCGCAAGAAAATGCATAGGCGGGCGAATGAATCCATAATATGCAATATTTTAGATCATGCCATTGCTTCACAGCTTCTAAAAATTGTGCCTTTGATGCCGCACAATCATAATCCAACGACACGCACAACTGTTTGTTGTGCAATGCCTCAAGCTGGACTTTATGGGAAAGAAAGCGTGCAGCAATAATCACTTCTTGCGGCTCTAGTGATTGATACAAAGGGGCAAGCATCCCAGTGCCCCCTACCACTAAATAACGATAGTGCGCATCCTTTTTTTTCATGCCCCCTCCCTTATTGCTTTAATTCCCACCTCGTTGCTTTAAAAATGTGTACATTTCATCAGCAAGTCTTTCACAACGGGTTTGTACCTCTTCACTTATAACTTTCCAAGTACGACCTTCATCATCTGAGGAAAAATCTTCGTTGGAAGAGGCAATTTGACATTGGAGTGTATAACCATAAAGCGTGTGCACCACCGGCACTAAATGCTCACACGGTTGTGCGCATTTTTTGGCAGTACTCCCATGAGAGATAAGCCCAACAGGTTTATTTAAAAAGGCATTATAGCTCAAATTATCAAGAGCATTTTTTAAAACACCCGAATAAGATCCTTGATAAACAGGGCTTGCTAGAATAACGCCATCAGCCGCGGCAATGGTTTTGACAAACTCACGGACCGCAGCACTTGGATTAGCCTCTACCTGCTGATGATAATCTGGATCTGTCATCGGCAAGGGCTGTTCACGCAAATCAACCCAATGAAGTGATGCACCCCGCTTTATGAGGCAATCCGCTAAATAATTGGCTAAAGTTCTTGTTAAGGAAGGTTGACGCACAGACCCCAAAATAATTGCTATATTCAACAGGATTCTCCTTTATCTTTTCCCCACAAGCCTATAACGCAAGGCTTATAAAGAATTGTGAGTAAAATGATGCGTATCATTATGCTGTTTATAAAGAGCAATTGTGATGATATCGCATCATCATAGAATCAGTCCATGCTAACAAGATTGTTGACAAAACAACACCTCAAACTTGCAAGGGAATGTTAGTGCTTTCATTAATATTAAAATGCTTGATCTCAAAAGTAGCGGCTGTCTCGTGTTTTAGAAGCGCTTTTATGAATATATTCTAAGCTATTGGCTTGCAAGAACTCTAATGAAAAATGGAAGATATCATCGTATTTTGAATGATCATTGAGCCTTTTTAATTGGAATAAGAAAGTTGTAAGATTTTCTCATTTCAAATGCTCTTATTGCGCGATCATTTGCGCATCAATGGAAGTTGCTTTTTTCATGTCTTAAGTGGGCGGAAAATAATTGAGAAAAGAATAAAAATGCTTCTGTCTTTTCAAGGGATAAGGGCTATCGTAAAAGCCTAGATATGTCTGTTTTTGGGGCAGGAGTGGGGTTGTTGTAGGAGCGGTAATTGGGGGTTGTCCGTGTTGAGGAATGGAGTTATGGCGTGCCCCGTATTACAAGGGAGGGTAAGGCTATTGTAGAGGACGCAGGGGGCGTATATGAATGGCGCCGGATTACATTTTTTACTGAAACAATAGGGGTGATAGAGTTTATAGTAAGGGGATATATTCATGGGGGCGCTATTGTTATCCCCTTCATGGGGGCTGTTCATGAAATGGGGGTGATACGCGTTGGTTTGCAAGTGTTGAGAGGTGTTTTTTTTAAACAAGCACGTGAATTGGCAAAACTATTGGCAACATAAAATATGCAATACGAGTGTTCTCTGGGGTATTCTGTTTGACGACAATGGACGGAATTTTACTTGAGAGATTGTTCGTGTTCTTATAAAAGTCAAGGACAAACAGTTGTATAAAAAGGAAGAGCAAATGAAGGGGGAAAATTCCACATTTTATAACAAACTGTGCTCTGTTGTTTTTGGAAAATCATTTCGTTCTTATAAAGACCATATTATCATTTGGCTTATTTCTATCCTTATTGGGATAGGTCATAAAGCTCTTTTGATCCCATTAGAATCCAAGTGGTCGTTGAGTGTATCGCAGGATAGCGCTCTTTTGGCGCTCTTTGTGCTGCGTGAAGTTATCATGGTGTGTGTTGTTGCCTTGATACCTGTTTTATTGGTGCTTTATCTCATCTTAACGTATTTGTTGAAAAAAAAGATTCAGCAGTTAGAAGAGGCTATCCAGCAACGGGGTCACACAACCGATCAACAAAATAATCCGGTAAAAAACAATAGAGAAAGAATAAGCTGTTTTTTTATCGTATACTTTTGGTTGATATTTCTGCTAGAAGTCTTTTTTCCTGCGGGTGTTGTCATGCTCATTTTAGAATTTTATTATTTTGTTTTCAAGCGCGTGAGAACGTATTGTAGAGTGAAACGGGAATTAAAACGCGTAAGATAAAGAGAGTGACAAGGCGCTTTTGTAGCTATCGTGAGGGGTAAGAGGCAATGTTTAGAAGCTCTCGTGACACAAGAAGAGGGGATGGTTGGAAAATCATCAGGCAAAGAGGATAAAGAAGCCTATCAGGTTTGTAATGAGGAGGATGCTCTTAATCATTGGGAAGAGCAACCACGCTTTTAGAAAATTGGGGTTTTTTGTTGAAAACAAGGGAAGCGCCATGCATCGCACTTTTCGTGGTTCTTAAAAGAGCGGGCATGAGATAAAAAAATGCGTTTTTCATAAAAAGGAAGAGCAATGAAGGGGAAAAATTCAGCATTTTATAATGGACTGCGCCATTTTTTCGAGAAAGATTATTTTTCTGTGCAAGAGTATGTTGTCATTTGGTTCCTCTCGCTCATTATTGAGTTGTGCAACAGGATTTTCTTTCTTCCATCCTTAGGTAGCCAAGAGAACTTGACAGGGTGGCAGGATACACCTCTTTTTCTCTCTCTGTGTGCGTTTTGGCAAGTTATTATAGTGTGTGTTTGGGTCTTGTTTCCAGTTATGTTGATACTCTTCATAACATTGTGGCTTTTGTTGAGAAAAAATACTCAAAAATTGAAAGAAATAAACCAGCAACGGGGTAAAATAACCGATCAAAAGGATCGATATAAAGAAAGTGTGAACTGGAAAATGGACGATATTCTTGTTACAATATTCGGTCTCGTGCTTCTGTTCGTGACACTGTGGGTTGCTTGTATTCCCATGATGATTTTAGAACTTTATTATGGTGTCTTTAAGCAGGTGAGAACGTATCGTAAAGTGAGACGGGAATTAAAACACGTAAGATAAAGAGAGTGACAAGGCGCTTTTGTAGCTATCGTGAGGGGTAAGAGGCAATGTTTAGAAGCTCTCGTGACACAAGAAGAGGGGATGGTTGGAAAATCATCAGGCAAAGAGGATAAAGAAGCCTATCAGGTTTGTAATGAGGAGGATGCTCTTAATCATTGGGAAGAGCAACCACGCTTTTAGAAAATTGGGGTTTTTTGTTGAAAACAAGGGAAGCGCCATGCATCGCACTTTTCGTGGTTCTTAAAAGAGCGGGCATGAGATAAAGAAATGCATTTTTCATAAAAAAAGGAAGAGCAATGAAGGGGAAAAAGTCAGAATTTTATTCAGCATTTTATAATGAACTACGCTATTTTTTTGGGAAAGATTATTTTTCTGTGCGAGAGCATGTTGTCATTTGGTTCCTCTCGCTCATTATTGAGTTGTGCAACAGGATTTTATTTTTCCCATCCTTGGGTAGCCAAGAGAACTTGACAGGGTGGTGGGATACACCTCTTTTTCTCTCTCTGTATGCGTTTTGGAAAGTTATTACAGTGTGTGTTTGGGTCTTGTTTCCAGTTCTGTACATACTCTTCATAACATTGTGGCTTTTGTTGAGAAAAAATACTCAAAAATTGAAAGAAATAAACCAGCAACGGGGTAAAATAACCGATCAAAAGGATTGGTATAAAAAAGGCGATAGAGAAAAATGGAGTGATATTCTTGTTACAATATTCGGTCTCGTGCTTATGTGCGTGACATTGGTGGTTGCTTGTATTCCTATGATGATTTTACAACTTTATTATGGTGTCTTTAAGCAGGTGAGAACGTATCGCTGTTTAAGAAAAGAACTGAAAAACGTCTTGCAAGAACAGGATACAGCGCTTGAGAAGTCATGAGAGGGAAAAAATAATGAAGAAATTATGAGAGATTCAGCCTTTATAGGGATTGCTCTCTATACCATTTTGCCTCTGATATGTTTTGGTGTTTTTTTATGGGTTGTCCGTAAACATTGCTTTAAAGGAGCAGTGTTGGGTGGCATTGAGTGGAAGAAAAGCCGATTATGGATCAGTGTTGATTAAAGGGAATAAGAGCCCGTGGGGTTTAGAGCCTAGAGTGAGTGCTTGGGACTTACTTTATCGTTTGAGGCGTGAGGAAGGAACGGTTTTGCTTGTAGGGGCGCGCGGTATATGGGTTGTTTTCGTATTTTTAGGAGCCTTGTTCATTCAAGCTTTGAAATGAATCCTATTGAAGTGGGGATGCAGGGTCATTTTCTTGAAAATAGGAGAATTTTTAGGAAGAAAAAGCTGAATTGTGACTATTGTTTACAGATTGGTGTGGTTTGAAAATCTTTATTGTTTGCAATGTGAGGAAGGTAAGAGGGTGGCAAGGTAGCAGGAATATTATTATTTTTATTATGACGTAAGCCATAACGGCCTGTGTACTTTTCTTGATTTCGGTGATATTTGGGTTTTGCATCATCATAATGCGTAAATTGGAAAAAAAGATCTAGAAACGAGAAGAAGCAATCTCTGTGTGAGAGCAAATAAGCTCTCTGTCGCACGGGTCTTTTCAAAGAGTGAGAGGGGAATACATGAAGGAGCAAAATTGGACATCAGAGCAAGAAACGCATAAAGGAGCGCATTCTTTTTCGCTCCAGCACGTGTTGCTCTCAGCAAAGGATTATAAAATTATCTTTGCTATTGCGGTTCTCATTATCATGTGGAAAATGGTTCTAGAAATACCAGGTGTATTGAATTGGCAGCTGACAGGGTGGCAATATGTTGTGCATGCCGTTCTCTTTAAAACAACGGACATCATAACGGTTTGTGTTATTATTTTTATTCCGGTTATGTTACGGCTTCGCACCAAAGTGACGGGTGAGTTGTACAAAAATATTCAGAAACTAGAAGAAGCAATCTCGGTGCGAGAGCACATAAGCTCTCTGTCGCACGGGCTTTTTTAAAGACTGAGAGGGGAAAAATGAACAGTGATTCTATAGCCGTATTTCTATTAGATCCCCTGTTTTGGGTGATGATTGTTATTTGCATGATCATTATCATGCTTGTTTTAGCTCTTTATACCTCTGTCTTCAAACGGATGAAAATGAATTTCCAAGTGAAAGGCGCGCTGGAAAGAGTGCTTAAAGAAAATGATCTTGCAACGCAGCAGTTTTGGAAAGATGAAGCCGTGGTGCAGGAGAGGCGTTTGCAACTAAAGGAAAAAGAGTTCTCTGCCGATTATGATGATGATGAAATTCTCACGATAGAAAGTGCAACAGGGCTTTTAAAAAGCTTGGGATGGTCGGTGGAAATCGAGGGAAAGGGAGATTATTTGGCAACCCTCTTTTTACCAGATCGTGAAGTG
Source organism: Bartonella sp. AA18HLJMS (assembly GCF_042197245.1). NCBI lineage: Bacteria > Pseudomonadati > Pseudomonadota > Alphaproteobacteria > Hyphomicrobiales > Bartonellaceae > Bartonella > Bartonella sp. AA18HLJMS. The sequence goes on from NZ_JBHIRP010000007.1 coordinate 11,217, forward strand.
CAGTTTCTTTATAACGAGCAACGAGTGGAAGAGTTTTCGCCTTTTGATCGCGGACTTTTAATTATGAGCGGTATTTTTGCGGCGGCTTGTCAGACGATTAATCCTCATAATTCTGGGGTTGTGCCAACGGTATTTATGAATTTTGTACCCAATGGATTGGAAATTTTTGAAGAAAAAGTGAGCGTCCAGCTTTTAAAGAAAGCACTCGATAAAACTTTAAAATGGACAATGGAAGATGATTCTTTGCATGAAATGTTTCGCTCTCAATATGGTATTCCCCCTTGGGAAAAAGACTCTTTATCTTGGGCAACGGATGATGACATAGAGCTCGCACCTTATGCTTTGCTGCATCTTGCTGCTCTTGCCTTACTTGGTGATGTTGAGACTTTAGCTTCTTATGACGAAAGTTTTACGGCAGGGGAGAAGCTTGGCTTTGATGAAACCATTGAAAAAGTCCATTTGGAACGCGCTTTAGCGATAGCTCAAGAAGTGAAAAGGGAAGGAAAGTTCAGTTACGATCTGCTGGAACGGGTTGCTGAGAAGTGGTCTATAGCCATGGACTATCAGCTTTTCAGAGTGAGATCCCCTAATACGTGTAATCAAAAACGCGCTTTTCATAAAAAATTAGTCGAGGAGAAAAAACAAGAATTAAGGGAACAAGGATTTGATGTGAGTGATGAACAGTTCGTGTTTGAAGCAGAGGGGGTAAAACATGCTCCTGATATTACTTATATTAAAGATGGTGAACCTGCATTTATGGATATAAAAATTGATTAGTGTTGTACTCTCCTGTTGAAGGAAAGCACTCTTATTTAAAAGATGTGAAAGCGCCATGATTGAGACGCTTTCACACCTTTCTTACCAGAGCCAAATAAAGGGTTCGAAAAATCAAGAATAATAGCCAAGATTTTAAAAAATAGACTGAAAATGGCTTTATTCTCAAGAATAGAGGAGAAAAATCAATTATAAATTCTACTCTCTTCTTAAAGGCGGTCTCTTTTTTGTTAGAAAATGCTCATAAATTATCGCTTATTCAAGCGGTATGAGGGAAAGGTCCATTGACTAAAGCGCTATGGGGGGAGCTCCATTGACTAAAGGCGCTATGGGGAAGCTCTATTGACTAAAGTGCTATGGGAGGGAAGCTAGGGGGTAGAGCCGGGGGTAGAGCCTTTGTCATTTGAGGGGAGAGGAAGGCAAAAAATGGCATTTTTGAGCAGTGTTAAGGTCTTTTGCCTTTGAGGTGTTTTTTGTCTTTTTAAGAAGTCCTTGCCAATGAAGCAGCGCTTGTTAAGCTGCAACAGTGTTTCAGTATGGTGATATTGATATAAAAATTTATGGTATTTTTGTGTTTTTCAGTCTGCTGCATGGAGATCTGGAAGCCAATTCGATGACGTAGGGGATGCATGGTCATTTTCTTGAAAACAGAAGAATTTTTGGGAAGAACAAGAAGATTGCGGACCCTTATTAACGAAAGTGCTATGGGAGCGAAGCTAGGGAGTTAGAGCCTTTGTCATTTGAGATGTGAGACAAGTAAAAATGGCACTTTTGAAGGCGATGATATTTGGCCAATAAAAATAAAAACACAATAAAAACTAAACTAAAACAAAGGAAAAATTAAACTAAAAAAGGCCCTATTTTATAAAGGGCCTTTTTATTTAAATTTTACAATATATACAAAATGTATATAACCTTACTTTAAGAACTTTTTGTATCTTATATTCTAGTAGCAACAAGTTGTACGAAATATATAATAAGTGATCCTAAAAAACCAGCTAGTGCATTCAATAAATTTTCTGCTTTATCGTATATATCGTCGATTGATGCTTGTTCTGATGCGCTTCTATTACTGACTCTCAGTATATTCAATGTATCCGATGTGTCCCTTACTTGTTTAACAAAATGTAAATTTGTTTTCTCAATAGTATAAGGAGCAACAATAGGAGAGGGTTGTTTATTGACTATACGATCAGATTTTTGAATCGCGAGAGCTAAACCACTTGTAATAGCCCCAGCTATGAAAAAATATCTGATATTCATAGTTTTTCTCCTATATTTATTTCGATAAATAAATATCGATACGTATCATATATAAATTCGATTTAAATAACTATAGTAAAAATACAACAATCACAAAAAAGAATAAACTTTGTCTATATTTTGACAAAATTTACTCTTAATTGCCTTAATGAATTCTTTCAGATTCGATTTTATGAAGGCGTAAAAAAGTTTGAAAGCTCTGTAGGCAAGTGGAATCCCATAAGGTGGGTGATACAATGGTTGCTAGCAAACTTCTTTTTGTGCCTTTGACCAAGGATTCATAAAAATGAGGGTTCATAAAAATGAGATGCGATGAAAATTGAGTAAAACCCTTGAAGGGAAGGATGCACTCTTTTGAAGGCGGAGTGCATCTTTTCCATGGATTGGATACTGCCTTTATGAGGGTTTGGCAGTCTCCGTTGAGGGGAAGGATGCACTCTTTTGAGGGCTAGAGTGCATCCTCTTATAGATTGGATACTGCCTTTATGAGGGTTTGGCAGTTTCCGTTGAGGGGAAGGATGCACTCTTTTGAAGGCTAGAGTGCATCCTCTTATAGATTGGATACTGCCTTTATGAGGGTTTGGCAGTTTCCGTTGAGGGGAAGGATGCACTCTTTTGAAGGCTAGAGTGCATCCTCTTATAGATTGGATACTGCCTTTATGAGGG
>NZ_JBHIRP010000007.1:14019-92002 GCF_042197245.1 Bartonella sp. AA18HLJMS
GTGCATCCTCTTATAGATTGGATACTGCCTTTATGAGGGTTTGGCAGTCTCCGTTGAGGGGAAGGATGCACTCTTTTGAAGGCTAGAGTGCATCCTCTTATAGATTGGATACTGCCTTTATGAGGGTTCGGCAGTTTCCGTTGAGGGGAAGGATGCACTCTTTTGAGGGCTAGAGTGCGTCCTTTCCATGGATTGAATGCACTCTTTGGAGGCTAAAGTGCATCCATAGGGAAAGGCATATTCCATAAGAAACAGAGATAACAAAAAGATTTGTTTTTATATTTTTATTGATAGGTTGCTGTATTTGCGAGGGCTATTCATTCTTTATTCTCAATATTTAAGATGATTATGTGATAAGGGTTGTTCGTCAATACAATCGTAAAAGACGCTGATGTATTTTTATAAAAATTGAGATATTTTTGTGCCTTTTTCTTGTTTTTTTTGTGTTTACACAAGATATGCACGGCTTTTCAACAGTTTGTTTTTTTAGCTTTGCTAATGGCGATGGCGTTGGCTAAACACTTCAATTGTTTTAACTGCTTCAATACCGCCTTAAAAAACAGTGCTTTATAATATGACAAAATAAGCTGTATAATTTTTGATTCTTAAGCGATGCTAGAAAAAGGGGAATGTTAGGAGAGATGTTGTCTATATTCTTAGTTTATCTCTTAAGGTAGGAAGATTAACATACTTTCCGGATCTATTTTTATTCGGTTTGACGGTTAAAGAGCAATATCTGAATGGAATCACACTTGTCTCATGTTTTTATTCTCACGCTTTAGATTTTTTCTCATAGGGATTTTGTTTTTAATGGGGGATTTTGTTTTTTAATGGGAGTTTACGCGACTCACATAAAACAGAATGTTCTAAATAGAATATATTTGTGTTGCACATTTACCTACTTGTTTAAAAACATTATGTGATCTTATCATCACAATTATATTGGTGATTGGAGATATTGGTAAATCTGATAATGGAGAAATCTCTTGTGAAGTGGATAAGTCCTTCTTTAAAATCTCATAAGGAAAAGCCAGCACATTATCATGCTATTCGCGCCTCATATGATGACAGCCTTTGGCTCTTGAGCGTGTTCATAAGAGGCATTTTGATTCTTTATCTTTGAAATCTTTGAAGTGCGTTATTTCATATGTCTCTCATGTTTGTAATGTGGAAAAGACAAGGTGTTGATTGATGCAACATGAAATAAATTTAAAATGAGAGAATCCCTATGATATCTGCGTCTCTTAATTTTATATGGATAACGGGATATGATGATTATAAATCAATATGTTGTCGTGATACATCAACCTGTTGGGGGGCGATAAAGAAAGTTATCCAATAGTTAAGTCATTCTGTTATGCCGTAAAACACGGTCATTTGAGGTTTGGTGATATGAAGCAAGCTTCCTTGGATATGTTTTAAGTGTTTTTTTAAGGGCGTGGTGAATCTTTAAGACAGAGCAAGATTCTGTTGCGCCTTGAGTTTAGCGGAAAAACCTGAATAGAAGCCAAGAGGGAATGGCAAACCAAGAGGGAAGTGTATCCAAGCTGTTTGTAAATCAGATTGAGTTAAGAATCTTTGTTCTTTAAGAATGGAACGCAAGTCAATTTGACAAAAGAATGATCTATTTTGCGGGTAAACCTTATGGAGGAATTATCACAAAGCTCATAAGGAAGTGATTTAAGACAATACAGTCATAAAAAAGTACAGTTATAAAAAAAAGTCCTCCGTCGCAATCAGAGGACCAAAAAGTAGGAGAATTTTAACATTGACTCGCAGGACGTGTCAAAAAAGAATAAATTCAAAAGGCCGTACTAAATACAAAAAATCATACTTAAAGAACCTACCATATTATACTTAGCAGAGAATTGAAAAAATAGCAATATAAAAAATACTTTTTACAAAAAATTTTGTCATTTTGCATTAAAACGTAATACTTTTTTCAATTGAATATTTGTTTTAAGACTCGATATTAATTAAACTATATTTAAAAATATTATGATACATGCAAGCATCTTGATAATATTCTTCAATCAAAAACGAATTAAGAGCCCCTCATGATTATAGGACTGATATGGGGGAAGGCTTTTTGTTTTTAAGAGTGTGGGGTGTATCTTAATTATGTGTGGGGGTGAAGTATTGTCCTTTTGGGTGTGGGGGGCAAGGTAATGGAAATAGGGGCGAGAGCTGCTCAATGGTTGAGCCCGTGTGGGGGAGGTTTCTTTAGAGGGGGCGGGGCAACATGGGAGGCCGCTTAAAATAGCGAGGAGGGGGATTATTCAAAATGTTTATGGTTTGCATATCCCCAATGAAATGCGAGCAAGTCTAAACAATCTCGTAAATGATCGGCAAGGGAGTTTTGTTTGCGTTTTGAAGAACTTAATTCTTTTATCGCTTGTCCATGGCCGATAACGCGTTCAAGCAGTGAATAGCCAAGAATACCCAGTTGAACTTTGATTGTTCTTAAATGATTGGAGGCTTCTATTTGACGTTCAATAGGGTGTGTGTACCCTTGGCTACAGGAAACCTTTTCACGGGTGTAGTCAAGGCTCATGTGGAGATCGGCTTGGCTTTGACGCCAGTAAAAATAAAAACGTTCTGCCGCTTTATATTGGGCTTTGCTGAGATGTCCTTTCGCATATAAAAGTGCAATGGGATGGCTTTGTGCATTGGCAATGGCATTGATGGTGCGCGGGTTGCTGGAACTTTCTCGATGATTGGGTTTAAAATAAGGATTACGCGTTTCAACAGGGATTTCTTGCGTCTTTAAATGACCAATGTGTTTTTCTTGATTTTGATGATCAAGCGGGCAGGTTTGCATATTTTTTTTCTGCTTATGGGTCATAGCATCTCCTTAAAAATTTTAATTTTGCTTCTCGTTTTTAAAAAATGTTGCTTGATCTAGGCAAAAGAGGGGGATGAGAGGAAGACATGTGTTGAAGTGTGCTGTGTGGGTATGCGCTCTTGGGGGTGACTTGGACTGTTGCGCTTGTGTGTGGGAAGCCCCATGGATTTGGTTCTTGAAAAGAGGGGTGTTTTGTCGCATGGTGGATTTTCCTTGAATGACTTGATGGGGGAATGGCATGATGTTGCGCGGGCTTTTGTCTTTGAAGGGATTGGTGTTTAGCTGTATTGTAGCCTATGTCTCTGTGGCTGTTTATGTGGAAATGAAGGCTCTTGGGATGACGTGGGGCGTATTTTTACGAGCTGTGGCGTTTTATGGCATTCCCGGTATTTTCCTTATGTTGGGTTATGAAGTAATGCAGCGGCGGGGTGTAACGAAGGGTTTGTTCCTCAAGATGGTGTTGTTGAGCTTCATTTTGGCTGCTGTCTCTGATTTTATTTATAAGCAAGCTGAGCATTTGGGTTTGGCTCAGGTGTGGTTTTCAAACAAGTGGGTGTTTTATGTCCTTTTGGGCTTTGTCCTTGCTCTTATTTATAGAGGGGCAAGGCGTCTTGGGTTTAGGCTTTCATTCTTTGAAAAGGATTGATCTTTTGCTGCATTTTTGGCATGGTCTCTGATTTTTATTGATGAAGGAGCGGGGCGTATGGTGGTTGCGCGGGACATGTTTTTAAAGGGGCTGGCGTTTTGCTGCGTTGTTGGCATGGTCCTTGGTTTTGCTTATGAAGATGCGGGGAGACCGGCTATTACGTGGGAGGTGTTTTGGCAGGGGATGGAGATTTCTTGCATTGCTGGAGCGACCCTTTGTTTTATTGTTGTGGGAGCAAATAGTAGAACTGTATCGTGGGGCGTGTTTTTGAAGGCTGTGGTGTTTTGCACCATTGCTGTAGTGGTTCTTGGCTTTGCTTATAAGGGAGCGAAGCATTTTGATATATCATGGGAATTTTTAGTGATAGGAGCGGTGTTTGTTGCATTGCTGGCGCTGTCCTTGGTTTTGCTTATGAGGGTGCGGGGTAAATGGATATCGCGTGGGGTGTGGTGCTTCAAGTGGGTGGTGTTTTCTTGCATTATTGGCACTGTCGTTGGGTTGGCACATGTGGGAGTAAAGCATATGGGCTGGAGCACGCATTGGTTCTTGAACAATGGGGTTTTTGCGGGCACTATTGGACTTGTTCCTTTTTTTGCTCTGGAGGGGGTACGGTGTATGCGTGTACTGTTGGGGTGCTTAAAAAAATGAGCATTTTTCTTTCCCACGGGCGTGGTCTTTGATGTTCTTTCTGTGAGGGGTATTTGATGTCGAACGATTTGATGTTTTGGCAGTGGTTGGGGTTTTTCTGCTTTGTTGCTCTTGTCTTTGTTTCTATTTATGCGGCAATGAGGTCTTTCGGGGTTACAAGGAAGGCTTTTTTAAAAAATTTGGCGTTGAGCTTCATTATTATCGCTATCTCTAAGTTTGTTTATGCGCAAGCTGAGCATTTTGGTTTGGCTCAGGTGTGGTTTTCAAAAAAGTGGGTCTTTAACATTCTTTTTGGCGTTGTCTTTGGTCTTATCCTTGGGCTTATTTGTCTAGGGGCAAAACGTCTTGGGTTTAGGCTTTCATTCTTTGAAAAGGATTGATCTTTTGCTGCATTTTTGGCATGGTCTCTGATTTTTATTGATGAAGGAGCGGGGCGTATGGTGGTTGCGCGGGACATGTTTTTGAAGTTAGCGGTGTTTTCCTGCGTTGTTGGATTGGCGTATAACGGAGCCAAGCATATGGGGGGCACTGGTTTTTGATCTTTAACAATGGGGTGTTTGTGAGCAGTGTTGGATTCGTTCCTTTGTTTGTTTTGGAAGGGGTACGGTGTGTGCGTGTACTGTTGGGGGGCTTAAAAAAATGAGCATTTTTCTTTTCCACGGGCGTGATCTTTGATGTTCTTTCTGTGAGGGGTATTTGATGTCGAACAATGTGATGTTTTGGCTGTTGTCTTGGTTTTTCTGCTTTTTTGCTCTGGCCTTGGTTTTTATTTATAAGGGAGCAAAGCGTCGCTCTGTTACAGAGTGGATGTTTTGGAGATGGGTGGTGCTTTATGGCGCCCTTGCCACCTACCTTGGTTTTGTTTATGTGGGCGTGGGCAGGCGCGCTGTTGATGGGGAGCTGCTCTTGAAGGGGGCGGTGTTTTCTTGCATTTTTGCAACTGTCCTTGGTTTGGTGCATCTGGGCGTCAAGAGTATGCCTGTGGCGGGGCAAGTGTTCTTAAAGGCGGTCATGTTTTGTTGCATGATGGGCTTTATCCTGTGGTTCGCTGCTGTGGGCGTCAGGGATATGGATAGCATAAGGGCGGTATTCTTAAAGGTTTTGCTCTTGTCTTTATTGTTAAAAGTGCTCTTGGGGTTCTTTATACGCGAGCAAAGTGATACGGTGCTACAGAGGTCGTTGCGTGCTTTGAATTTTGTGCTGTTTTCCTGCATTTTTGGTACTCTCCTTTTTTTTACTCGTCTGGGAGCAGAGAATCTAGGGTTGAGCTGGCTTTGGTTCTCGAATGAGAGGGTGTTTTTATTCATTTTTGGATTTACCCTTCCTTTTGTTTGTGAGGGAGCAAGGCGTGCGCGTGTTCTATGGGCTTGGTTCTTAAAGTAGGGTGTGTTTTTTTGTCTTATGGGTGTGATCTTTAATGGGCTTGCTGTGAGGGGTATGTGATGTCGAACGATTTGTTTTTTTTGCTGTTGTTGGTGTTTTCCTACCTTTTTATTGTTGTCGTTATTGGTACTTATAAGGTTTCCAAGCGCTTCGATATTCCGTGGTGGCGAGCGGCGTTTTATTGTATTTTTGGTGTTTCCCTCTTTTTGAAGGAAGTGCTGTTTTATTGCATTTTAGGAGTCGTCCTTTTTTTAGCTCTTTGGGGGATGGAGAATATGGACATACCATGGGGTCTCCTGTCCTTGATAGGGATCGTGTTTGCTGCACTGTTGGAGTGGTTCTTGATTTTGCATATGAGGGGGCGGCGAGATGGGGTGGTGACGCGTTGTTTGTGGCTATTGAAGGGGGGGGTGTTTTGCGCCGTTGTTGGAGCGACCTTTTTTTGTTTGCGTTTGGGAGCAGAGAATCTAGGGTTGAGCAGGCTTTGGTTCGCGAAGGATTGGGTGTTTTTCATCATTTGTGGATTGATCCTTCCTGTTGTTTCTGTGGGAGCAAGACGTGCGCGTTTGAAAGCGGAGGCGTTTTTAAAGAGAGTGGGGTTTATGGGGCATTACAGATAACGTCGAGGGAATGATTGTTCAAAAGAACAGCGATAGCGATAAGTTTGGGGATCAAACCAAAGCCCTATTTTGCCTTCAAAATCACCAGAACGTTGTTTGGCAATATTCATAATGACACCTGGGCGTTTGGCTAAATCTGCTTTTTCTTGTGCGAGAGAGGCGGCAAAGATTTTATCTTCCAACGACCGATTGCGCCAAATGGTGATGATGTTAAAGGCATTGGCACCAATTTCTGAGGCGCCTTTAATGTCTTCTGTGCTGGGGATATCTTTATCCAGACCGCCTTTGCGGGCATGGGCGACAAGGTGGATGTGCACACTGTTTAAAACAGCCCAATCAACCATTTTATAAACGGCTTGTTCTTGTCTTGCATAATCATCAGAGGCAATGCCAAGCCGCATCAAACTGTCGATGATAAATTGATCGCAGCCATAGCGCGCACGACAATAGTCAAAGACTTCAAGCAAGGTGTCAACGCTTGATTTGCCAACATGCTCATAAAGAATAAGCCCATCGTCTAAAAAATGAAGAATCCGTTCAATCGTCTCTTTTGTAGGCTGTTCTAAGCCGCCCGTTTGTTTGGTTAAACGGCGAAGCGATTGTTCTCCTTTCATTTCTAGAGACGCTAAGCAAAGGCGACTCTTTTGTGCAATCCAATGGGGAATACAGTCTGATAATAATTGGCTTTTACCTGCACCACTCGCACCGCTCCAGAGCGTTAATTCTGCTGGGCGGAAATGCAATTTGTCCTTCAGTTTAGGATAGGGAACCGTATAACCAAGATGTTTTTCAGGCTCTGGCCAAAAAAGCCCAATCACTTGATCTTTATAGTCTGAGGCGCGCCGTAAACCTTCTGGTGCAAAGCTTTGTGCTGAGGAAAAGGCGGCTTTTATGGTGGCTTTATCGATCCCTGCGGTTAAACAGTCATTGGCATCTTTAAGGGGTAAACGGACACGGTAGCAACGGTGGCGTCCAAGCCTGCTGGCAATCTCACGGGCTGCTTCTTCTCCGGGCGGATCCATATCGGTGGCTAAAAAAATCGTTTCAAAAGATTCTAAATGATCAAATTCATTTTCAATCCAGTTGTGTTTTCCTCCACTGCCTCCTCCAAAGGGAACAGAAACCGCCGGATATCCATAGGCGGCTAAGGATAGCGCATCAATTTCTCCTTCAGTGATAACAATGGTACGGTTTGTTGAAGAAAGAATGGGAAATGGCGCCTGTTGGGGGGTGTGGTTGGTTGAGGCGGTGTTTTGGGATGCCTTTGTGGAGGTGGGGTTGATTGAGGGTACCTGCTGAGGTGTGTTTTGGGGCGTGTGTGTGGAGGTGGGGTTGATTGAGGTGGTGTTTTGGGGCGCCTGTGTGGAGGGGTGGTTGGTTGAGGTGGTGTTTTGGGGCGCCTGTGTGGAGGCGTGGTTGGTTGAGGCGGTGTTTTGGGGCGCCTGTGTGGAGGCGTGGTTGGTTGTGGCGGTGTTTTGGGGCGCCTGTGTGGAGGCGTGGTTGGTTGTGGCGGTGTTTTGGGGCGCCTTTGTGGAGGCGTGGTTGGTTGAGGTGGTGTTTTGGGATGCCTGCGTGGAGGGGTGGTTGGTTGAGGTGGTGTTTTGGGGCGCTTGTGTGGAGGGGTGGTTGGTTGAGGGTACCTGCTGAGGTGTGTGTTGGAATGCTTGCTGGGGCGCCTGCGTGGAGGGGTGGTTGGTTGAGGGTACCTGCTGAGGTGTGTGTTGGGGTGCCTGTTGGAGCGCCTGCGTGGAGGTGTGGTTTGTGGGGTAAAGAGCTTGCCAACCAAATAAAATCGGTTCACATTGGGAGGCTGTTGGTTTGGTTTTTGCTCCCGTTTGCGCAAGCCGTTCTTTGACTAAAGCAAGGGTGCCGTCGGGTTTATAAAAGGGGAAAATGATTTTTTTGCCATTTTCTCCTATGCGGTAACGCTTTATAATTTCTAGAGGAATGCGGCGTTCTTCGTGGAGATAGGTTTTTACAAGATTCTGCGGGCTCTGCCCTGTAGGAACCGGTGGACGGCGATAGGAACGATGGGGCGCCATAAAGGGTTTGGGGCGTGTCAGATTGAGAGTCGCGCGTGCTTCTTCTAAGGCTTGAGAAAGGCTAATGCCTTTGACTTCACACCAAAGGTCTAAAAGATCTCCTCCAGTGCTTTCTGCAAAATCATACCAAAGTCCTGCTTTACTACCACTCAAGCAAATCGATAAACTTTGACCAGCTTCACCACGTGTGTTGCCTACAATCCAATTGTTGCCTCGTTTGTGCCCTTGGGGAAGAAGCATTTCTGCTATTTTATCGGCTTGTGAGATAAGTTTTTGTTTGATTTCAAAAATTGTGCTCATGGTCATTCGTGATATTATTTTCGTTTTTCTCAAGATGTGAGAAGTGAGGACTCTGTTTTTGCTGTTCTCACCGTTTGATCTGATCGTAAAGTCTCGTGGTGCTATGGGGCTTGCCAGTTTACTTGAGAGCTTCTTTGCCGCTCTTTTCTTGCCAATGGTCGCGAAACTTCTTGGCTTGCCAATGGGCTTGGCTCTCACTCAAGCCTTCTGAAATGGCTGTGTTAATGTTTGTTTGCCAAGAGCATGGGAAGTGGCGCCTTGGGAAAAGGAGGAAGGTGGAAAGGAGGAAGGATGCAAGAAGGTGGGGTGGATGTCTGAGAGTGTGGTGCATGCTGGGGTCCTGTTGGGGGATACCTTGTTGGGGCATGAGTTGGGGTGCCTGTGTGGGAGGGGTGGTTTGTTGCCAAAGAGTTTGCTTTTCATTGAGTTTTTTTTGCAGCTGCTCTGTTGATGTCTGTTTGCCAAGAGCATGGGAAGTGGCGCCTTGAGAAAAAGGAGGAAAGCGGAAAGGAGGAAGGGGGTGAAAGAAGGGCGGGGTGGATATGTCTGTGAGGGTGTGGTGCATGTTGGAGTGTCCTGTTGGGGGGGTGGGGCATGAGTTGGGGTGCCTGTGTGGAGGGGTGTTTTGTTACCAAAGAGTTTGCTTTTCATTGAGTTTTTTTTGCAGCTGCTCTGTTGATGTTTGTTTGCCAAGAGCATGGGAAGTGGCGCCTTGGGAAAAGGAGGAAGGTGGAAAGGAGGAAGGGGGTGCAAGAAGGGTGGGGAGGATATGCCTGTGAGGGGGTGGTGCATGCTGGAGTCCTGGTGTATTGGGGTGCATGTTGGGGTGTGTATGTTGGGGTGCCTGTGGGGGTCTTTTGCGTGGGGAAAACGCTTTTGTGATGAGAGCAAAATGGTCGATGTTGACGCGTTTTGCTGTGTGAATCGCCTATCCAAATGTTGTTTTGCCGCCTTTTGTTTTGTCCGATGCTGTTGTGGTGTTGAAGCATTTTTGTCCCCGCGCTTGCTTGAAAAATACGTTGTTTGTGTGATGTCAAAAATTGTCGTTATAGTTGATCAAACTGCGGTAAAGCGTGTCATTGTTCTCAGAGGTAAAAGATGAGGAGCTCCTTTGTTTTTGCTGTTCTTGCCGTTCGATCTCACGGCGAAACCAGTTGCGCCATGTGGCTTGCCAGTCTACTTTGAGAGCTTCTTTGCCGCCTTTGGCTTGCCAATAGTCGCGAAACTTCTTTTCTTGCCAATGGGCTTGGCTTTCACTCAAGCCTTCTGAAACTGCCGCCTTGATGTCTGCTTGCCAATGCTCAGGAAGACGATGCCCTTTGGCAACTGAGGTTGTGGTTTTTTTGTTGGAAGAAGGAGGGACGGAGGCAGGAAGATTGCTGGGGGGAAGAGTGGTGGCGGATTTTGTTTTTTCCCCCGTGACAATTTGCGCGATAGGGGCGGGAGTGAACTCGGCTTGGGGAGCGTTTAAAGGGGAGGCGTTTTTTTGCTCCGCTTCTGCTTGGGCAGGCAAAGGGAGAGGTGAATCAAGAGCCGATAAGGGTGATGGATGATCGCTTTGTTCAAAGTTCTCTTCGCAGGAAAAACAAGGTTCTGTCTCATCAAACAAAATTTTCTTTTCTAAAACACCGTAAGGTGTTTCCTTTTCTTCTGCCTTTTGAGCTTTTGAGTTTTGTGCAACATCTTTTGGACTTTCGTTAAGCAGTTGTTGCATCTCTGCATTGATTTTCTTGCGTTTTTTTGCCGAAGAACGACCCGCAAAGGATTTTTGTTCAAGCAATTTTTCACGCTCTTGAAAAACATTTTCGCAACGCTTGTTCCATAATCCATTGGCTAAATTTAAAATCTTACCCTCTTGGATGAGCATCTCTAAAACATTAACAAAAGTTCGCTTGTCACAACCACAAAGACGCGCTAAACGTTCTTTCGATATTTCTAAAGGTCGGCCACGGGCATACATTTCATTGAGAAGAATCGTATAGATTCCAATTTCGTGTGCGCGCATCCCACGTACACCTCCTAGAAAGTCATTTTGATACCAACAAACATATGGAAGCCTAGACGATTCATAATGAGGAGTTTCTTGTTGATTAGCGTGTTTCATACTGCAATCTACTTTCTTCTTTTTTATACATTTTTATTGATGATAAAAGCTCAAATAAGGATTTAACTTGTGTTGCTTTTGGCTCTGTTCGATGATGACTAGAGGCTTCTTTACGATGCTTATAAATGATTGGCTGTGCTTGAAGCGCATGCAAACTTACGATTTAAGATTGCGGTGATGGAAAAAATAAAGAATACCACACATTCTCAACGTACTTGCTTTTGGGCAGAAGCTTTGGAGGTGGTCTTTTATATCCGGTAGGGTGGTTAAAGTGTTTTTATGATCTAAAAATAAAAAAATTTCCCCCTAAAAAGTAAAATTTGTTTCCTTAATTTTATCCTTTTTAGAGGATAATGCAAGCCCGTTTTATAAAAAGGACGTGTTTTTTTAAAAAGACGCGCTATATGGTGAAATTATGAATATCAATGGTTGGCGTCAAAGATTAAGAATCGCTTTGGAAAAAAGTGGGCGGTCAAAAAGATCTATCTCCCTCGCTGCCGGTAAAGGCGCGGGGTACCTTCATTCTATTCTTGCTGAAGGAAAAGAACCAACAATCGAATCTCTCTCGCGAATTTGTCACGAAATTAATATCAGTATGAATTATATTCTTTACGGGAAAGGGGCTAGCCCTGAAGATAAAGAATTTATAGAGCTTATTTCGAAACTCTCTCCGCAAGAGAGACAGGCGATTTTGACTCTTTTGCGGCGACCAATTGACGAAGCTTCAAAATAACTTCCTTCTGTGCTTTTGAGTCAAGGCGACTCCAGTGTTTTATTAATATTATGTCACTCATTTTATCTCTCCTGTGTGTTTATAATTGCAATTTTGTAAGAACAAATAGAGAACAACAAAGGGGCATGAGAGGAACAAAGAATAATAGATTTTTCTTTACATATGTCATTTGAACCCCGTAGATATTTAAAATATATCTTTTATGAAGGATAAAATGGTTGACATCTCTCCTATAGAGGAGATAAGACTAACGCTATATTTAGTCTTGTCAAGACAAGGCTATGCTTTATCAACTATCTAAAGGGGGAAATCATGAAAAATATTTCATTCGTTAAAGAGGATGAAATCATTGTCGTTTTATGCGAAGAGGAAAATCCTTGTACTTATGAAGGACCAATCGACGAAATCGAAGAAGTGCTCGAACTGATTGAAGAATGTGAAACTGTTTATAGAGTTTTACGACTCGATCTGACAACTTCTCATGCTGAAGATGTTACGGAACAAATCGCTGATTTTTATGTCGAAAATCATGAAATAAATGAAGAAAATACACAATTGCAGCCCTTTATTTTGAATAGTGAAGCTTATCATGCTTGTTTAAATGAAAGAGCGGCTTGCGATTATGAAGATAATCTCTATGGCTCTTATGAAAAACAGCATCGTTTACGCCCATGTGATGTCTTGACAGATTATTGGTGGTAAACATGCCAAGTTATCTCAAGACTTCTTATCAAGGGTTTCCACTTTATTATGCTGGCAACACGCGAAATTTAATCAGACTCGAACCACAAAAACACAACGCTATACATTTTATATCGCAAGAGGTGGCTCAGTCTATGGCAAAAAAATTGGAGGAAGAATATTGCCGCCATGATTTTTTCGTCGTGCAGTAGCAGGGTTGAAAAAAGAATCCGCAATGATGGGCCCAAGTGCTTTTTCATTGCGGTGACAATGGTGCACGTTATGCTTTCGTTCTTGGGGGGGAGCTTTGGGGGGGGGTTAGCCGATATGGAAAGGGGGGTATGAAGAAAAGAGCCCTATATATATGGGGAATTGCGGGCGCTTGTGTGGGGGAAGTTGCCGGCTGGTTCATTGGGGGGGTAAGGCAATGAAGGGGCAGCGGGTTATCCAGTGGGGTTGGAGTGATATGAAAGCATGCTGGAGAACAAAAATGAAGGCTTAGGGGGAAGGAGTAGAGTGTTGAGGGAGGGGGGAAAAAGTAGAGGGCTTGGAGCGCAGGGAGTGCAAAGAGCTTGGATATGAATGTGAAAGCATGTTGGGAAATGAGGGAAGGTGTTTGAGAGGGAAGAAGAGGAAGGCGCTATGGGGCGCGGTTCTGACCGTTTTTGTATTGAGCCTTAGGGGGCAATGATGGGCGAGAGGTTTTTTTATCGGGGAGAAAATATCACGCGTTATGCTTTCGTCTAGGGGTGCGCCGCTTGGGAGGGGCTTAGCTGATATGGAAAAGGAGGGGATGAGAAACTTGTGGGGAGGGGGATGTTGAGGGGGCGTTTCCAAAAGCTTTTGTGATTTCAGCAGCACAATATTTAAGGATGCTGTCATTCTTAGTGGGGAATGCATCTTAAAAGATATGAATGTTTCAAAGAGAATATGTTGCAAAAAAAGCACCTTAAAGAAGGGGAGAAATACTATGCCAATCATTATCGATTGTATTCAAGGAACAGAAGAATGGCAGAAAGTGCGTAATGGTTTGATTACGGCTTCTTTGTTTGAGATGGTTATGGCGCAAAAAAAACAGGGGCAAAAAACGTCACGCTATCAGAGTGTGATGATGAAATTGGCGGGAGAAAGAATTACCGGAAAAACCGTTGATGAAGGGGCAACACTTTCTATGCGACGTGGGACTGAATTAGAACCAAGCGCGCGACAGCTTTATGGGAAACTGACACATACAGAACCTGAATGTATTGGCTTTGTTTTGGCTGATGATCGCGGACAAGGATTTTCTCCCGATGCTTTTATTGGAAAAAATGGATTGTTGGAAATTAAAACAAAAAAACCTGAAATTTTAATTCCTCATTTCATGCAAAAGGGCTTTCCAGCAGAACATAAAGCACAATGTCAAGGAGGGTTATGGATTTCTCAACGCGAATGGGTGGATTTAATGCTCTATTGGCCGGATATGCCTCCTTTGATTAAACGAGCTTATCGTGATGAAGCATATATTTGCAAGCTTGAAAATGAAATTAGCCGTTTTAATGAGGCTTTGGAGAAGATGGTACAGCAAATTAAATCGGTTGAGACAGGTTTTCATATAAGAACAGAAATTGCTTTGAAGGAGGGAGAAAGCGGGGAGTTTGGAGCGCATGCAAGACGTATGCTGGAGGGCAAAACAAGAATGAGACGTAAGAGGGGAAGAAGGGGATCTTGTGTAGCGTTGAGGAGAGGCAAAGTTCTATAAAAAGGAAAGAGCAGAGGGGGAAAAGAGCAAAGCATATGTTGGAAGAGGGTGCCAAATAAGGGGGCGCAAAGAGTGCAGGGAGCACAAAGAGCTTGGTCATGAATGTGAAAGGCATGGTGGGAAAATGTGGGAAGAAAGGGTGCTTGGAGCGCATGCAAGGCGGCGCGGTATGCTGGAGGGGAAAACGAGAATGGGGAGTAAGGCTAAGTGTTCAGAGGTATGGAGGCTGTGATTTTGGGTGCTTTTGTGGTGAGTGCTGGGGGAGTACAATGACGGGCAAGTGTTTTTTTATTGCGGGGACAATGGTGCGCGTTATGCTTTCGTTCTTGGGGGGAGAGAGCTTTGCGGGGGCTTGGGAGATTTTCTTAGCCGATATGGAAAAGGGGGAGATACGCGGCTTTGGGAAGAGAAATGTTGGAGCGGGATGAGGAGGAAATGGTGGGGATGAAGGGGGCAGGTCGTTATCCTGTGACTTGGAGTGACACGAAAGCATGCTAGAGAACAAAAATGAGGTTTAGGGGGAAGGGAAGCAGCAGTACAGACAGGTTCCAACCTATAAAAAGGCACGTTCAAGGAGGAAAAGAGCTGGTTTTTGTGTTGGAGGAGGGTGCAAGCAAAGAGCGCAAAGAGTGCAGGGAGCGCAAAGAGCTTGGTCATGAATGTGAAAGGCATGGTGGGAAAATGGGGAAAGAAAGGGTGCTTGGAGCGCATGCAAGGCGGCGCGGCATGCTGGAGGGGAAAACGAGAATGGGGAGTAAGGCTAAGTTGTTTAGAGATATGGTGGTGTGATTTTGGGTGCTTTTGTGGTGAGTACTGTGGGGGAGCCGCAATGAAAGGGCTGAGTTGCTTTTTCATTGCTGTGACAATGGTGTACGTTATGCTTTCGTTCTTGGGGGGAGAGAGCTTTGCGGGGGCTTGGGGGATTTTTTTTAGCCGATATGGGAAAAGGATGTAGGGGCATGAGAAAAAGTCTGTGTGGAGTCAAGTGGGCTTGTTGGGGAAAAGATTGGGGGGCAGGTTGTGGAAAAAAATAGAGGGGTGGAGGAAACGGGAGAATAAGAAAAGAACGGATAGAGACATTATAATCTCTATGTTTTTCTACACTACCTTGTTATAGAAAATCAAAAATGACCACACCTTGTGAATTCACTGTGGGACTGATCTTAAAGCTCTTCAAAAGCACTGATCAATAGATACTTCTCCATATAACTTTGATAAATGATATTAGTATGATCCCGAAGATAAATGCACCAATATTTACCAAATATCCTTTTATACTGATGAAAATTAATAACCCTATACTTATTATTCCTAGTGGTATATTCCACGTAAAAAACGAAATTATATAACACATTATAGGTATTATTCCACAAATAATGAAAATTACATTCATGATACTACCAATTACATGCTCGGTATTATCTTGTCGTCTGTTCTCTTGCTTTCTACTAATTTCAGAAGCCTTGTCATTATCTTTAAAAGTTTTATGATAGAACTGATTGTAAGCAGCTCTCTTTTGAGGATCTTTAAGAACTTCATAGGCTTCACAAATTTTTCTGAATTTTTGTTCTGCTTCGGTACTAGAATTATGATCAGGGTGGTATTGCAGAGCTAATTTACGAAAAGCAGATTTTATCTGTTTATCGTTGCATGCGTAGCTTACACCAAGAATTCCATAATAATCGTCTTCATTTACTATCATTAAATACAGCTATTTTGTGTATTGCTCTTATTTTATAAGATCGTTTAATTGATCTCTTTTGAATGTATCGACATGTGTTATTTTTATGTTAGAAATATGGTGAAAATTGTATTGAGTGGCATGGCTGTACTTGGGGCTATTGTCTCTAAATGAGAGGAGATACAGTTCAAAACGCTTAAAAATGCAGGGTGTTTTTAATATTTTAGAAATATTTTTTACAAAAATAGATTAAAAGAGAGACGATAAATCAAATGTAAAAGGGACGGCAATAATAGCCAAGGTTGTCATTATTGTAAATAAACAGGCAGAAACCTTAAATCTAAAACGCCAAAGTAAACTTATGGGAACAGACATTATCGTTGTTATTACGAATGCTACGATAAACCATTGCAGGAATAAGTTCATTATATTAATTTCATTATTAAAATGATTTTGATTAAGACGATTTTGTTTTAGTTCTTCCTCTGAAACACAATCGATAATAGAAACGCCATAATAAACAGGAAATTTTCCACCTAGACAAGCGCTAACAGAAAATTGTTCAAGCTCTAACCATTCTCTTTCGCGTTCTTTTTCTAATAGCTTCTTTTTTATTTTCTGTCTTATATATTCTTTTGAAATACAATTGATCGGAGAAGTACTTCCAACAAAAAGACCATCTGTTGTACATCCACTCGTTGTATGATGCGTAAATAAAACAGCGCTTATTACGATAGCGAAGAAAATAAAGTGTTTAAACATAAGGTATTTATTGTCGTTTGTTTCTGATGAGCTTTTATAAGTCATTTCTGTTAAATAAATCAATATGTGTTATTTTTGTGTTGGTAAAATACAACAAATTGTATGATAACGTTACTGTACTTTGGCACTCTGTATCTAAAGGTGGCGATAGATAGTTCAAAACGCTTGAAAATACAGGGGACCCTTTGAGAAGCACTTTTCATAAAGTTATGGAATGAATAGATCAAAGTTTATGGTAATTTTGTATATTCTATGATAACTTTGTATAAGATCTCAATTTCATGATCAAGTTTCTCAAGTTCTTTCTTGTTTTTAGCTATACGCTCTTGATATGTCTCTATGTGTTTCATAAGGTTTGAGAGATCTGTATGCTCATGAGAGTGTTTTGCTTCATTCACATGTCGCATTGCATCTATTTCTAATTCTATAAGGGTGCACAGAGTATTAAATACATGATGTCGTTTTTTGATTATATTCTGCCATTTTTTTATTATATTGACATGTTTTTCATAGAGCGGTTGCGATAACTGCCGCTTGTTTTCCAAAAAAAATGTTTTTTCTATCCAGAGAATTTGGTAGAATTTTTCTTCCCACCAGCGACTTCCATTAACAAGGAAAATGCGGAAGAATCTCTCTCTTTCTGTAATTTCTTTTGAAGAGAACACTTCATTCGAATGAGTATATCCCTTTGAAGAATAAAAAAGATGCATTGTTAAAAGAGCGATAATTAAGACGCTTCTCAATAAAGACTGTTTAATTAACATTGTTTTTATACCCTCTTTGTGCCTGATTATAGTCATTGTGAGGGGGGCTTAATGGTTCTTTAGAAGTATTTTGAAAGGCGTTTTATGGTCCGTTTAAAGATTTTTTAAATACTGCTTCCATTTTTCAAAAGTGCTATATCTTACGGGCGGTTTTACATTTTCTTTGGGCATCATGGCAAGGTATACCTCTCTAGCCATAACGCACATTGTTGCTGTGTTTCTAAAACGAGTGAGTTCATTGCCTATTATGAGCAGCTCTGTCTGGAGAGTTTGTTCTTTTCGACTAATGCCATTAGGGGAATCCAAAAATTTTTCTGCGTACGCAAACATTGGATCATCAAAGTTTGTTTCAAACTTTGCTTTGAGGAAAATATTTTCTATATAATCCCAATTTTTCCTGTATTTCATCCCGTTAGCTTTAAAAGCTTTCAGTCTTGTTGGTAAGTCGTTAAAGGTAAGTGTGGGCATCGTTTTATCACCTTGCCATAAATCAAAAAAACGTCCACAAAAAACAAGCAATATGTGATAATGTTTAAAAATATTGAATTCTGGAGGATTACTGGGCAATGTTATTAAATGCCTCCAAAATTGACTTTTGTCATGGGGTATGTCTACAGTCCATTCCATATACGCTTTTAAATATTCTACCTCTTTTTTTGCTTTTTCTAATTTCTGAGAATATGCTAAAGGAGTGTAATTTTCATGGACATATTTTTGGTAAAGCCTATCGTATTCAGCAAGGTCGCTTACTTGAGTACAACCCAATAATATGAATACAGAAAAAAACGTTATAAATATTATGACGTACGTTCTGAATAATAATTTCATCATTTTAACTTTTAATGATTATCATGAATATTTAATTGATTTCTGTTAAATAAATCAATATGTGTTATTTTTGTGTTGAAAATATACGTAAAAACGTATTTAATAAAAATGGTTATAATGATCATAATGTGTCTAAATAAAGGTGTGGTACTGGCTAAAACCCCGCATATGTGGGGTTTTAGCTTATTGGAGGAGATATGACAGCAGAAAATATAAGAGGATCTGTAGCCAAAATGGTTGTCCTAGGGTGGGGAGAGTAGGCAATATCCAAAATACTCCAAATGAAATATACTTGTTGTTGTACATTCACGCACTTGTTTTAATAAAGATATCTCGCTCTAAGCTCATTTCACAGCCATTTTATGCCGGCGTTCATAAATTTCATACTGGCGCCTGTGAATAATATCGTGAGGGGTATAACGGTCAAGCCCCGTAGATTATAAAGTCTGTAGATTATACCCCCCCAGAGATTATAAACATTGCGCACCCTATTTTTACTTTATGAAAAAGTAAGTTGGTACTATTGGGGCCCGTTGCCAAAATTGCGGCATGGGCTGTAGCTCTTGAGACGATTCATAATCTCGTTTACTGGGAGGCTTTTTACGAAGAGATATGCTTTTCTTGGAAAGTTTCTCGCCATACGGATCTTTCTGTTTGTGAATTGTAAGCGAAGAGGGGTGATTGATTTCAATAGAACAGAGGGAGAGAGCTTTTCGCTCTTGGGGCTCTTATGCAAGACGAATAACGCTATCCGTATCAATCAAAGTATTCGTATAAAAAAGATGCGTGTTGAAAGAGGGAGGCTTAGAGCACGTGGAAAACCATAGTGTATAAAATTGGTAATGAGGGATCTTCTTTGAAAAGGCAGGCTCTCAATTTTCTGCCATATGGGATGTCTAGTATATGGGGATGCCTGTCATATGGGATGTTTGGCATATGAGATGTTTGTCATATGGGATGTTTGCCATATGGGAGCGTGGGGTGCTTAGTGAAAGCTTTATTGAGGGGGATTTTATCACTGTTTGGTTTTTGCTTTTGGTAAGGGGTGGGGAGAATGGGAAAGGCGTTGAGAGGAGGTTCTGGAAATGGCTCTGTTAGATTTGTTGTAAATGACGAATAGGATCGATGAAGCTTATTCTAATTTTTACAGGGAATACTTGTGTTGCTTGAGATGGATAGAGAGGCTAGAAAGATAAGATTATTCGTTTTGGGGCGGATAAAGGTATCAATGGGATATGTTCAAACAATGAGTTTATAATAATTCATTATTGAGATTTAATTTGAATTTCAATGAGAGCCCGAAATAGTGTGAGATGTTCTTATTTCAACCCTTCTTATTCAGACGCTCTTATATTGAATCAAGTAAAATCGTTTGTTTGCATATTACAAACAGGGTGAGCTTGTGGGGAAAAATATTCAAGAAATAAAATATTGAAAAAATAAAAATGCCTATACCGTCTCAAGTGCCAAGAGCTGTTGCAATAGTGAGGCTTGGTAAAGACAAGGATAGGGCAAATCTTACAGAAAGGAAAGAGGGGGGAGGCAAGGAAAGGGGTGGGGGGATATTCTTTGGGGGGCGGTCAATTTCAAAAGCCGTTCGTAAGGCATTTTAGAGATTAAGCGTGGCATTGAGGCTCTTGATTTTGAAGCCATTGATTTTGAAGCTACTGATTTTGAAGCTACTGATTTTGAAGCTACTGATTTTGAAGCTACTGATTTTGAGGCTATTGAAGCGCATGGTTTAAAGGATGGAGGATTTGATGAAGCCGATGAAGGTTGGGGAAAAGATTTAGGCTTATAGGGAAGACTTATAAGGGCAAGAAGAGAGAGGCAAAAGAAGAATAAAATGGTGCTGCGAGAGAGGATTGAACTCTCGACCTCTCCCTTACCAAGGGAGTGCTCTACCACTGAGCTACCGCAGCCCTTTTCAATCTTTGCGCTGTCTTGTGCCATATTGTCAGAAAATAGGCAAGAGAACATTTGTATATTCTTGCAAGAAAACGTATCTTATGTCATGACATATGTTTCTTATATGCTTAAATATTTAAGGTTATGAGTTGCTTGGATAGAAGCTCAACACTGTTTAAAAGGTTGCGCAATGACACAAATGCATCAAAAACAAAAACAAAATGAAATTAATCATCAAGATGAAAAAGCAAAACGACGTCAAGAAAGATTGGCACAACAATTGCGTCAAAACCTGAAACGTCGAAAAGAGCAAAGCCGAAAAAGAGCACAACCAGAGCTCTAAAATGCAAAAAGCTCTAAAATGCAAAAAAATGTTTTTTAGTAAATTTTTGCAACCAAACTTCTCAATAATTTGTTCTCATAGTTAGAATGCGTTCTAAAACGATTAATAAAGCATAACTTCCCGAAGGGGGACAATCCTTTGGAAGGGCAGGCACAAAGGAAAAGAGGGAAAACACGATGGATTCTATTCAAATTGTTGGGGGAAAAAAACTTCAAGGAACAATTCCTATATCTGGGGCAAAAAATGCTGCATTGCCTCTTATGATTGCGGCGCTGCTGACAGAAGAAACGCTCACTTTAGAAAATATTCCGCATCTGGCCGATGTTGAATTGCTTATTCGTATTCTTAATAATCATGGTGTTGGATATGCCGTTGATGGACAAGAGTTTAACGATGAATGTGTGAATTCAAGAACAATTCATTTTACGGCGCAAAAAATAGCCACAACACGGGCACCATATGAACTGGTGAAAAAAATGCGTGCAAGCTTTTGGGTTATCGGACCTCTGCTTGCACGATGCGCAGAGGCTTATGTTTCGCTTCCTGGAGGATGCGCTATTGGAACAAGACCTGTCGATTTTATCCTTGAGGGACTTAAAACTTTAGGCGCACAGATTACGATCGAAAATGGATATGTTCATGCAAAAGCGCTAAAGGGGTTAAAAGGCGCTCACTATCGTTTCCCTAAAGTCACTGTTGGTGGAACCCATGTGCTGCTGATGGCGGCGACAATGGCAAAGGGAACAACCACTCTTGAGAATGCAGCTTGTGAGCCAGAAGTGACAAACCTTATTCGAACCCTGAATGCTATGGGGGCTCAAATAACCGGTGAAGGAACAACAACGCTTACAATTGAAGGGGTTAAAAAACTCAACGGTGCTAGAGTACGCGTTATTGCTGATCGAATCGAAGCGGGAACATATGCAATGGCTGTTGCTATGACGGGAGGAGATGTCTTTCTTAAAAATGCAAATCCTAATCATCTCACAAAGGTGCTTAAGGTGCTCCAAAAAACAGGACTCGAGATTCAAATAGAACCTCAAGGAATTCATATTAAGCGAAATCCAAAGAACACCAAAATTATGCCCGTTGATATTAAAACAGGACCTTATCCTGCTTTTCCAACTGATCTCCAAGCGCAATTCATGGCGCTCATGACACGGGCTGAAGGAATCGCGCATATTACAGAGACGGTTTTCGAAAATCGTTTTATGCATGTTCAAGAACTCAATCGCTTAGGGGCACAGATAAAGCTTGATGGGCAGACGGCAACTGTCTATGGAACAGAGAATTTGCAAGGGGCTCCTGTCATGGCGACGGATTTGCGTGCTTCTGTTTCTCTTGTGATTGCAGCATTGGCAGCAAAGGGAGAAACAATCGTCAATCGTGTTTATCATCTTGATCGTGGATTTGAGAGATTAGAAGAAAAATTGGCTCGTTGTGGCGCAAAAATCCAACGTATCACAGTGTAAAGCTTTCAAAGTGTAAACCTGTTAAAGATATGCTGAATGCTTTGCGCTGTGGTTGAGGGGGGCGATTGCTTGGGGGCGTTTTAACACAATGTTTGCTTGTTGGGAGGGGCTGGGCTTGGGGGGCTGGGCTTGGGGCGCTGGGCTTGGCTGGTGCATTTTTAATGGTTTACTCTCTTGCTTGTGGAATTTTGGAGCCGTACATTCTTGATGATTTTCTCAATAGTTCTTTCAAATCTCCATCTTTCAAGGGTATGGCTTTTGTGGCTGCTGTTTTCTTTTCGGAATGGTTTTTCTTTCGTGTAAAGTTTTGCTTCTCTCACTCTTGAGGAGGCTCGTGATTATTGTCTAAGTTTCGTTCATGGCGCTCATGACGCGGGGTTGAGGGAAGCGCGTGAAATTACAGAGACGGTTTTCGAAAATCGTTTTATGCATGTTCAAGAACTCAATCGCTTGAGGGTGCAAATAAAGCTTGATGGGCGAGAGAGCAACGCATCTCATAAAACAGAGAATTTGCAAGGGGGCCTCATCATGGCGACGGATTTGCGTGCTTGTTGTTTCTCTTGTGATTGCAGCCCTCTTACTCTTGTTACATTGGCAGCAAAGGGGGAAACAATCGTCAATCGTGTTTATCATCTTGATCGTGGATTTGAGAGATTAGAAGAAAAATTGGCTCGTTGTGGTGCAAAAATCCAACGCATCACAGTGTAAATCTGTAAGACGTCTCTCAAAAATGGCTTTGGGAGGGGGTGATATGTTGTTAGGTGTGCTTTTGGGAGGTGTGATCTCAAAAATAAAGGGTTATTAGTCCTCTCAATAAACGTGGGTTTTATTTCATGGTTTTGGAGTTTTTACGAGCGGGCATAAAAGTTTGAGAGGCGGGGGTGGAGCTCATAAAATAAAGACTGTTTTTAAATTTTATTGCTAATTTCATGAAATTACTTTATTGGTAAGAGAATGTTTTGGTCGTCTACGCAGCGATCAACAGGGAATGAAAGACCCTAAACTTGAGACACGTATTTATCCAGCTTTATGGATATCCCGGATTTCCGGGAGCTTTTGTTATGTCCAGGTGCGCTCTAGCACTAAAAGCAAAAGGCTGAGTCAAGTTTCAGCTCTTTCAACTCCCGGAATACCAATGCGAGGGCGCTCGCAACCGGCAGGGGAGCTTGAAGTGAAAGCTAAAAATCCACACTTTAACGACATTTCGATAGGCAGAAAAATTCGCTTTAAAAGAACAATGATCGGAATGTCGCAAAAGCAATTAGGCAGTCAGTTAGGTGTGACTTTTCAACAAATCCAAAAATATGAAAAAGGCTCTAATCGTATAGGAGCTGGGCGTTTACAAGAAATTGCTGATATTCTCAATGTTCCCATTTCTTTTTTCTACTCCGATCTCTCGACAAAAGAAAATGCCTTGTATTGCTGTGATGAAGGGATCGCAAGTAAAGAAGAGCACATCCTTTTGAAAAGTTTTAGAGAGCTCAAACCTCAAAAACAGAAAGCAATTTTGTGTTTGATTGTCTCATGAGATAAAAACACTGTTTTAATTTTTATTGCTGGTCTCCAGAAATTATTTTATGAACAAGCACCAAGGTTCTCGTCGTATAGTGTGGTTGAATGGTGGAACCCAAAGCCTGAAAATCCAAGATGAAACATTAGCCTGCTTTATAAGTATCGCGAGATTCCGGGAGTTTTTGCTATGTCCAGGTGCTCTCTAGCACTAAAAGCAAAAAAGCTGACTGAACTCAGTGTTTTTGACTCCCGGAATACGCATAAGAGGCGCTCGCAACCGGCAGGGGAGCTTGAAGTGAAAGCTAAAAATCCACACTTTAACGATATTTCGATAGGCAGAAAAATTCGCTTTAAAAGAACAATGCTGGGAATGTCGCAAAAGAAATTAGGTAGCCAGTTAGGGGCGACTTTTCAACAAATCCAAAAATATGAAAAAGGCTCTAATCGTATAGGGGGCGGGGCGTTTACAGGAAATTGCTGATATTCTCAATGTTCCCATTTCTTTTTTCTACTCCGATCTCTCAACAAAAGAAAATGCCTTGTATTGCTGTGATGAAGGGATCGCAAGTAAAGAAGAGCACATTCTTTTGAAAAGTTTTAGAGAGCTCAAACCTCAAAAACAGAAGGCAATTTTGTGTTTGATTTCCTCCCGCTCTACGCTCTAAAGGATGCATATTCCTGACTTAAGGGCTGCTCTGTAAACAGTCCGGCTTCTGTTGGCGGGGTTTTGACCTACTCCTGACCCATTCATGTGGTTCACTTTAAAAAGGGCGTTACAGGGCAAGCCATGCCCATTTATTACACACTCTAAAAACACTTAATATGGAAAGTTTTACATGCCTTATATCACGGCTCTAAACAACAAGGTTTTACGGCACAACATGATAAACCGCGCTTTTTTTTCAGTGAACACTAATGCGTATTGTTATTGGTTTTTTTTTCTGTTAAGAAGCATATACAGTGTCGTAAAAGAGTTAAGTAAGAAATTTAAATAGCGCGTGAAGCATCAAAGAAACTTTGGAAAAATTCTTGAAAAATTAGTTTAGGGGAGCTTTTTATAAAAGCCCGTCTTAGAAAGGCAGATAAGTCTTTCATCTTAAGATGGTTTGCTTTACGTTTCAAAACTTGATAAAAATTCAAAAATTTCGAAAAAATAGGAAGAGAAGCTTTTTCTGGTATGCAGGGGGGAAAATGGTCAATAAATTAGACAAAAAACAGATTATATTTTTAGCATTGCCACTCATCTTTTCAATCATTGTAGCTTTTTTGGTCAATATAACCATCAATAACATTACAGAAAATGGAACGACGCCTGATGCTTATTGGTTTGTAAGATCAAAGCCACTGGATATTTTAATCCTTATTGCATTTTCATGTTCTTCATTCATCTTATTACAAAAAAGGCATATCAGAAAAAATATCACTATTTCGTCCATGATCATCTTTGGTTTGTTTGCAACTTATTATAGTGCAAATGAATATATCAGACTTAGTCCCTATGTAGGTCAAGATAATATGACATGGGCGGATGTTCTTCCTTTCTTTGATAGGATGGTTTTATGGGGTGTTGTTATTGGCGTTATTATCCTTGGTTACACGATAAAACTATCATTACCTAAAGCTTCACCTTTGAAAATTTCAAAAAATACGATCTTTGGTGGTGTTCAATGGATGAGTATGAAACGCCTTGAAAAGATTTTTCCTCGTGATGGCGAAGTCGTCATAGGAGAGCGCTATAGAGTCGACAAAGATATTGTTAAAGATGTCCCTTTTAATCCTAAAGACAAAACAACATGGGGAAAAGGTGGTCGCCAGCCATTGTTGACATATAAACTCAATTTTGATTCAACCCATATGTTATTTTTTGCTGGTTCTGGTAGTTATAAAACAACCAGTAATGTTATTCCAACTTGTCTCAAATATTCCGGTCCACTGGTCGTTTTTGACCCTTCAACTGAAGTCGCTCCAATGGTAAAAAAAACAAGGCAGCTGTCAAACAGAAAAGTATACGTTCTTGATCCTCATGGTTCTTCAACGGAAACTTTTAATCCTTTAGATTGGCTGTTAGATGAAAATCTACCCCTTTATGAAAGAGAAGCGGGGTTGGTTGAAGTTGCTAGACTCCTTCTTTCTGAAAACGACAAATCAACTTCGACTGATCAATTTTTTGTATTACAGGCACATAATTTGTTAACAGGACTACTTGCGCATATTGTCTTTTCTGATGAATACACATTAAAGGAAAAAAACTTAAAAACCCTTCATACGATCATGTCAATGCCAGAACCATCCGTGATTGGAAAATTGCAATCTATACGATCAAATTCTCCATCCCAATTTATTCGTGAAACCCTTGGGGTGTTTACAAATATGGCTGAACAAACTTTCTCAGATGTCTATTCTACTGCTGCAAAAGATATACAATGGCTTTCACTCTCTAACTATGCAAACCTTATCAGTGGTCATGATTTTAAAACTACCGATATAACAAAGGGAAATATTGATATTTTTCTAAATATCCCCTCAAAAATTTTAAAATCTTATCCAGGTGTTGGGCGTGTCCTTGTTGGCTCTTTTCTCAGAGCTATGGAAGCCGCTAATGGTAATTATGCAAAAAGAGCGCTCTTTATTTTAGATAATGCTGATCTTTTAGGATATATGAACATTTTAGAAGAAGCACGTGATCATGGACGCAAATATGGTATATCTCTCATGCTTTTTTACAAGTCTGTAGATCAAATAGAACACTATTTCGGTTCGTCAGGCGTTATGACATGGTTTGAAAATTGTGCTTTTGTAAGCTATGCCGCAATAAAAGATATTAAAACTGCTGAAAATATATCTAAGGCATGTGGTCAAATGACCATTGAAGTGAAAGATTCAAGCAAACCTCTAGGAGGATTCCATACAAGAGGGACAGAAAATATAAACACCCAGCATAGACCTTTAATATATCCACATGAAATAACACAAGAAATGCGAAAAGACGAACAGATTATTCTTATGCAAGGGCAACCACCTGTTCGTTGTGGACGCTCTATCTATTTTAGACGTAAGGATTTAACAGCTCTTACTAATGAAAATAGCTTTTCTTCTTAATAAAGCACTTGTTTTTAGTTAAAATGAATAAAGTATTGTTGTATTTTTGGATGATATAATTAGAGATAAATCATTTTTATAATACATATTTTATAATATAGTGGCTTGAAAATGGGGGAGATCATGAGCGATCTTTCTGCTAAGAATACAAACACCAAAAAAATTAAGACATAAAAAGAGTATCTTATCAATTATAATGCGTGGGGTGTTCAACATAATACGTAGAATATTGGCTGTGATAGTTAAAAGGTTGCTTTACGCAATCTTCCTTATTTTATTATTCATTCGTAAACCAGTTTTTGCCTTCTTAAACTTCTTTGCTGGTGGCTTGGCTTTATTCCTATTTTTCTTTTTTGGGGATACACAGCGAGAGTTGCACCCTATGAACACCAAACAGCAATGGTCATTGGTGGTATCATCATGATATTTCTTTGCTTGTTTGCTCATGATGCCTATGAACGGTTTTTACTACGTCTAGCATTTCCTGATTATGATCTTATACTTATTTCAATAAATAGAGCTCACTTCGTTCATACATAATTTAATCAAAAATGAGAGGTTATCTGCCTCTTATAAAAATACAAATAAAGACTGTTTTAAATTTTATTGCTAATTTCATGAAATTGCTTTATACCTTAAAGGGTAACTTTGGTCGTATACGCAACGACCAAGAGGGATTCAAAACCCCTAAAGTTCAGTACATAAGATTAGCCTACTCTTGTGGGTATCCCAGGATTCCGGGAGTTTTTGCCATGTCCAGGTGCGATGAGCACTAAAAGCAAAAAAAGCTGACTGAACTCAGTACTTTCAGACTCTCGGAATACGCATAAGAGGCGCTCGCAACCGGTAGGGGAGCTTGACGTGCAAACTAAAAATCCACACTTTAACGATATTTCGATAGGCAGAAAAATTCGCTTTAAAAGAACAATGCTGGGAATGTCGCAAAAGAAATTAGGTAGCCAGTTAGGGGCGACTTTTCAACAAATCCAAAAATATGAAAAAGGCTCTAATCGTATAGGGGGCGGGGCGTTTACAGGAAATTGCTGATATTCTCAATGTTCCCATTTCTTTTTTCTACTCCGATCTCTCAACAAAAGAAAATGCCTTGTATTGCTGTGATGAAGGGATCGCAAGTAAAGAAGAGCACATTCTTTTGAAAAGTTTTAGAGAGCTCAAACCTAAAAAGCAGAAAGCAATTTTAAGATTAAATTTTCGTTAGAATCAAAAAAAGATTAAAGAGGCTCTTGCTAAATAATAAATTATTATATAAAGCTTTTTCTAGAGAAGGGGGTTAACATTTCTCCTCCCCCCCCCCCCCGCAGAAATGTCCAAATAAAACCTCCTTCTCATCGTTTTAAAAATCACGAAAAATTTTATCCTTTATCTTTTATCCTTTTAAAAAGAGTGACTTATTTGTGCTAGAAAAGTTGCTGTATTAGGCAAATTGGAGGGCGGGGTGTTTTTAGTAGGGATTTGGGAAGGGCTGGAAAAGTCGTCTTGCCAAATAGAGTTCTCAAAAGAAAATCTTGGAAAGAAACTATCAAAGGGGTGGCTTAAAAGAAGCTACCAAAAATCCGGAACTTCAGGCTTTAAATGAGGACCAATCCGTACCGCCGAGACCTTTTCTGCTAAACCGGTGCGATCTGAAATCTCAACCGCTAAACCACAAAGGGTGGCAGGACCACATGCCGGTTCAAAACGATCTTGCTTCGTCTTATAAAGAAAACGGTGTAAGGGTTCTTCTTTATCCATTCCAAGAGATGAATTATAATCTCCACACATGCCTGCATCTGTTAAATAGGCGCTCCCACCTTCTAAGATCTGCGCGTCAGCCGTGGGAATATGCGTATGTGTGCCAACGATAACACTCACACGACCATCAAGAAAATGGCCAAAACATTGCTTCTCGCTTGTCGTTTCTGCGTGAAAGTCAAAAATAATCGTATCGGCTTGCTCCATCAACGAACAGGCAAGCAGAATATTTTCCGCTGTTTCAAATGGATCTTCTACTTTACACGGCATAAAAACGTTGCCCAACAGATTGGCGACAAGAACACGGGCGCCATTTTTTGCCGTAAAAACACCAGAACCTTTTCCAGGAGTTTCTTTCGAAAAATTGGCAGGGCGTAAAAAACGATCACTCTCATGGGCATACTGCAATGCTTCTTTGTGAGAAAAAGCATGATTACCTGTGGTGACAACATCAACACCGGTCATCAAAAGATCTTGATACGTTTCTTGTGTGAGACCAAAACCACCAGAGGCATTTTCACCATTTACCACAACAAAATCAAGCTGCCATTTCTCAATCAGTTGAGGAAGGTGTTCAAAAACAGCTTTACAGCCTGTGCTACCAACAATGTCACCTAAAAATAAAAAACGCATAGGCGCTTTAATCACATTTTAACATTTTAAGAAACCTTTTTCTGTAAAAATTCCTTGTACCTGTAGATCATATTCTGTCGGAGGAATAGAGGAAACCTCCTGACATGAAAATCCTATGCCCCATAATATCATTTGATGCCCTTGTTTTTCAAGAGCTGCAACAGCACGGTCATAGTATCCTCCTCCATAGCCAAGACGGTGACATTGACGATCAAATGCAGAAAGCGGAACAATAATATTATTGGGGGCAACAACGTCATTGTCTGCACTCGGACCAAAGGTGCCAAAACGCATGGGCTCTAAAATTGTGCTGGGCGAAAATGCACGGAAAATCATGGTGGTGGAATCAAGAACTGCTGGTAAGGCTAAATGCCCACCGCGTAACGCTACAGCATTCAGTAAAGGACGCGGGTCAATTTCCGATTTAATGGGCCAATAGCCTGCTAAAATGAGGCGTGAAAAATCGGTTCCCTTCTTTTCAAGGTATTCAATAAAGTGGCAACAAGCACGCTGCGAAAAGAGTGCACGCTCTTCTGTTAAAAGAGCATCACGACGCGATAAACCGCTTTTGCGTTGCTGTGTGCGAAGGGATGAAGCAGATTCATAGAGGGGATTTTGTGTCATTGTCTCGTTAATTGTTTTATAAGATGCTGGTATTTTATCCATTGTTGGCGTTTTGTAAATCTCTGTATGGACAAGAGCTGTGCTCATGAAAAAAAAGCATGAAAAAAAGTGTGTGCTCTTTAGGGGGTATTTTGGTGCAACAAGCCGCTTTTGCGTTGCTTGCGTGCGAAGGGGTGAAGCAGATTCACAGAGGGGATTATTTGTAAGTGCTGTCTGTTTTATAAAATAAAGCCTATCGTAATTTTTATTTCTTGAAAAGAGAGTATCGTCATTGGTCTTATGTAAAAGGACGCTCTCAATTTTAGCTGGAAAAATTTGATGTAAAAAAGTTATATAAATAAAGGGTGATCCACAACAGCCGATGGAAAAAGCTGATCCCAGGAACCTATACAAATAGGTGGGCGCCATATGAAAAAGCCCACGGGCTTGATCAGGGACAGCTCCCTTGGAGATCATTAAGGTCTCAGGAATACGTTATTTCCTGTCGAGAAGCGCAGAACACCCTCCTTAATATAAAACAATTTCAGAGCTTCTGCTAGAGATAAAATAACTTCGCTCTCTTCTTTTTCATAAAGTATTTCAGGAGAGATTGATGATATTGTCGGTGGTTGCTCGAAATGGCTGTATGATGGATGGCTTATTCAAAGTAAAAAATATGAGTGGGGGTGGGTGATTGAGTGACGTAGAACGGTTTATTGGCAATGGCTTGATTAGCTCTTTTGGGACAGTGCTTGATTTTTATGTTTCGGGGGTAATGCTTGGAGGAGTTTTGAAAGGAATATTTCTTATTCAAGGATGTTGGTTGAATTGGTGTTGCACCTTTGAAGTTTTTGCTTTGTGAAGCCATATTTCAGGGCTGTTTTATCAACTTTGAGGGGTGGAGGAGAGCCGATACGGTATGTGCTGCTATATGGTTGAAGCTCATAAATAAAAAACAGACGGTGATAGTTTATTAGAGGCGCTAAGCGATGTTTTAAGCTTTTTTCAAAAAGTATTTTTTGAGGATCGTGTTTACAATTTTTTTTATCCATGATGGAAGGTGTGAAAAGAAGAAACGGCTGAAGAGGACTTAGGCGTGAAGCCCGTATGCTTGCTATGAGAAGAAATTCTGTAAGGGGCATATTGGCAGTGTTTGGAAGATGCCTTCAATACAAAAAAGGTCCAAATTCAAAAAAAGGCACTGTCAATTGTGTGGGGGGGGGTGATGGTGTGGTTATAAGCAGGGGCAGTTTATTGAGTGGAATGTGAAACAGGTTTTTGCCGTCTTATCTAGGTTTGAAAGGATGCCGTAAAGTGTCTTGTTCTTGAATGGTTTTAAAGAGCTTGGGGTGATTGTTCGTCTAACAGAGCTTGCACGCGCTTTTGAATTCTGCGCATTTGTGGAGTGTAATCCAATGCTGTTTCATCAATCTTAAGAGCCAAGTTTTGGACGCTCTGTTGCTTCCATGGTAATGGCTAAGTTTCAAAAAAAGACACTGTCAATTGGGGGGGGTGGTTATAAGCAGGGGCAGTTTATTGAGTGGAATGTGTAGCGGGCTTGCGTCTTATCTAGATTTGAAAGGATGTCGTAAAGTGTCTTATTCTTGAATGGTTTTAAAGAGCTTGGGGTGATTGTTCGTCTAATAGAGCTTGCACGCGCTTTTGAATCCTGCGCATTTGTGGATAGTAATCCAATGCTGTTTCATAAGCTTTAAGAGCAAGTTTTGGACGCTCCGTTGCTTCCATGACAACGCCAAGTTCAAAAAAAGCACTATAATTGCGCGGCTCAAGTTCAAGAGCATGGTTGAGATCAAGCAGGGCAAGTTTGAAATCGTTCAGCTGAATGTGAATCCAAGCACGCCTTATCCAAGCTTCAGCATGAGTAGGTAAAAGTGCAAGAGCATTGTCAATATAATCAAGCGCAAGTCCATAATCGTCGCTGTTGAGTGCATTTTCAGCCCATGACATTAAAAGATCAATCGTCTCACTCCCCGATTGGGACCATAAATGTTGAAGTTGTTGACTGATCTTTTTCGCTTTAGCAACATCAGCACAATATTTCAATTCTTTGAGTAAACGTGAAATTTCTGCTTCTTTGCGCTGCTTAACTCTGTCAACATGGGAAAGCTGCTCTTTGTCAAGATCTTCAAGAATAACCGCCGAGGAATCAGAATCGGAGGGCGTTGAGGAAGGGGGAGGAGAATTGGGAATAAGATCATCTAACGGTAAAAGCGATTGTGGAGAAGGCCGATCTTCAGGAAGAGAAGGAGGATTTTGCCCATAGCTCGAGGGAACAAAACAAAAAACGCCAACAAAAAAAAGAAAAAACGCGCGCTGAAAAATACAGAAAAAACGCAGCTGAAAAAATCGAAAGGCTTTTAAAAAAATAGAAGAATCCATAAAAACAAGCCCCCAAAAGATAAATCACCAAATATTATCAAATACTAGACTTGTAATCAACGGACTTATAACCAAAAAAACGCAAGAAAATTTTTTTAAGCCTACAATTAAAGTAGGCATAAAAACATTGATCCTAAAGAAATTAGTCCTAAAAGAATTAGCCCTGACGTGCTCTAAAACGTGGGTTCGTTTTATTAAGAATATAAACACGACCCTTACGACGCACCAAACGATTGTTACGGTGGCGCTCTTTTAGTGCTTTAAGCGAATTTTTAATTTTCATCATATTCACCGTTTAAATAGTTTACGTAACACAATACTATAATACAATATTAAAACACGAAAATACAATATTACAACCCCAATAGACTGCTTACTCTATGAGCATTGCATTGCGATATCGTACTTGCATGATAACATCACACGATACACTTTTTCACTGTGATCACAAAAAGAAAAGCGCACTCTTAAGGTACGCATTAACCACTTCATTAGCACAACGATAAGTGAAAATTGCAAAAAAGTAGGAGAGATTTAACAAGAAGTCTTATTCTTGTCAAGGGTATATCCCTTACAAATTCCTTAGGGTGTGTTAAGGGTTGGCCTTGAAGGTAAAAATTTTCTCGTAAAAAAAGGACACAAAAAAGCACAAAGAGTGGAAAAAAGTAAAAGCCTTGTCAGCTTTAAACAAATAAGCTCTGTTAGGGAGTGTTGCAAGAACAGGAGCGCTGTTGAGCCGTTGGATTGTTGAAGTGGTGTGGTTTTTGTCGTTAAGGGCAAAGGGGGACTTCTTAAAACGCAAGAGGCTTGTTTGTTGCGGGCTCGTGAAGCCCTGTCAGGTGCGTGCGCCGGCTGAAATGCTTGAAGTGGGGGGAAGAGGGGACGCCGTTGGATTGTTGAAGTGGTGTGGGTTTTTGTCGTTAAGGGCAAAGGGGGACTTCTTAAAACGCAAGATGCTTGTTTGTGGGGGCTCGTGAAGCCCTGTCAGGTGCGTGCGCCGGCTGAAATGCTTGAAGTGGGGGAAGAGGGGGAGCCGTTGGAATTGTTTCTTGTATTGGCTGTACGCACATAATATCATGCCTATAGTTTCAAACGTCCCCTTATGAAAAATCTTATACCCTCAATATGGGTCATCAATAACTGGTAATCACATTAAATACGTCTAGAAATATGAAAATAAGGATTATGGTATTTTAATACCACGTTTTTCACGACTTTTTTTATTTATTAATTTCTTTATTACATTTTTGAATTGCTAAGTTTAGTCCTGTAAGCGCTTTACGGTACAGTTTTCGATATTTAATGGTAGAATAAACAAGCCAAACGGATAATGTTATTATTGCACAACCGACAATGATCCCTAGAATGCGCCCTAATATTATAGCTTCAATCATTTTTCTCTCCTTATTATATTTTGATTAGCAACCGCTTCGTCTAGTTGTTTCATTACTTTTTTCAGTTTCTTCTTTACTATGATCCGTAGCACCAAAGAGATTGGTATCGAACCGTACAGAATTAATGCGCATAACAGCCCGATTGCAGTTGCTACATTCATCTGAGGTTTATCCGTACTGCCTAATATCTGAGAGGAAAATGTATAAACAGACGCTTATAAAGATTATGAATATAAATTCTCTCAGTGAAACAACACCAGCCTTTAATGTTTCCTTAACTTCTTTTTGGATATCGAGGACTAAGTCCCATTGAGAAGATGTATCATTTTGTTCTTTTGGTGATGCATTTGATAGGTTTGGTTTTGTCATGTTGATATTCTTTTGTTTCTTGAAGGTTTTGTCTTTTGATAAAGCGAATAACTCAGTTTCTCAGACTATTTTTATGAAATGAAAAAAGATTTCTGTACTTGTTATAATTATAATACGAATGACTTGCTACGTCTGTAGCGCATCTTCCCTTTATTATTATGAGGCATGTACAATTTTTCGTGCCGCTGTATAAAAGATTCGTTTTGTGAGTACAATTATATTTTATCACTAAACTATAGGCGAAGAGGCATTTAATATTGAAGTGTTTAGCCGGTTGAGTTTACTTAAGAAAAGCTTGATTGTTGACAGATCGGCACAGAAATCTTCGTCCTTGAGCGCGGTTAGGCGCTCAAATTTGAATAACGTAATTTTATAGGGGAAAGAACGAAGGCGATAGACATAACGAAGGTGACAAATATTACAGATATTAAAGTGAGTGATATTTTAAACGGTTGTTGTTTTAGAGTGTAAGCTAAATTTACGGTTTTCTTTCGGTGTGTAGTGTATGTACATCTGTTATTTTAAGCTTTATTGCGAAATGAAATAAGGAGAGACGCTGCAAGCTCTAGAAAATACGACACAGGTAATATCGCCTTATGAGGGGAGAGAGGATATTTCTATGATGGATAAGCTTAGTACTGTAATTATATCTTTGACATGAAACTCAAGGCGTGGTGCGGAGCGGCGCTTGGCACTTTTGTGAAAGAATGAACACAAGAAGGGAGACTAGAGGCAATGAGAACGCATTGTTAGAATGCTCTCTATAGGCCGCAAGAGGTAAGTTTATCCTCTAAAGGTTGCAATTAAAGGCCTAAAGATTGGCATTAAAAGAAAAATGAAGGGGCTGCGTATGTTATAGGGGAATATTTATGCTGTGGGAGGTGGAGGGGTAGTGAAGTTGGGGGCTGGTGGATTATTTTTAGCCGGGGGATATTTTTGAGAAAAGGAAGGGGAGAAGAGCTAGGGGGTGGAGTTGAAGGGTTGGGAGCGCTTGTTGTGCTGCTTGGATATTGGTGTGGAGTGAAGCTTTGTTTTTGAGGGCGGATGAGATGTTCGTGTAGGATGAAGCGGTTTGGAGGGGGAAGAGGTGATGTTTTTAAGAGAGAAGGAGCTTGTAGGAGGGCTTCACGCCCTTTCAGGGGAGAATTAAAAGGTTAGGGGGGGGCGCTTTTGAAGCCGATGGATATCGGTGTGGGGGGAGAGGTTGTTTTTTCAGTTCATTTAGGGGAAAAGTGTGAAAAAGTATTTGTATATATGTGGGCTTAAGATTTGTTGGCTGGTCCCAGTAATTGGATGATATGCCCCATTTTGCGGTTGGGGTGAACAGTGCTTTTGCCATATAAATGGATCGAGGTGCGCTCTTGCTTCAGAAAATATTTTAACGTGCTAAAATTGTTACCAAGAAGATTGGTCATTTGGCAATCGCTATGGCGATAGGGACTGCCTAAGGGAAGTCCGCAAATAGCACGGATATGCTGTTCAAATTGTGAAGTTATGCATGCCTTTTGTGTCCAATGACCAGAATTATGGACACGCGGTGCTAATTCATTCACTAAAAGATGACCATTCGTTAAGACAAAAAATTCAATGCAAAGAACACCAACATAATTGAGGGCATCCATAACTGTTAAGCTGATTTCTTGAGCTGCTTTTTGCACCTCAGGTGGAATATGTGATGGAACAAAGGATTTATGAAGAATACCATTTTTGTGTTGATTTTCAGGGCAGTCATAAAAAATATGTTCTCCTTGTTTTGTACGTGCCGAAAGAACCGAAATTTCCGATAAAAAAGGAACTATTTCTTCCAAAATACAAGGCTGTTCCTGAAAAGTCCTTAAGGCTTCGTCAAGGGTTTGTTCATCTGGGTGATCAAGCTTGATCTGGTTTTTTCCGTCATAACCAAAACGACGCGTCTTTAAAAGACCACGTCCGCCTAAGGTATCAAGAGCGGAAAGAAGAGAAGAAGAATTGTCAACAGCGTGCCATAACGCGGTGCCAATCCCTTGATCACGCAAAAATTGCTTCTCAAAAAGTCGATCTTGCGTGATCTTTAATGCTTTGGAAGAAGGATAAACAGGCTTACTCTTTTCTACATATTGAACCGTTTGAAGCGAAAGATTTTCAAATTCATAGCTGACAACATCACACTGAGAAATAAAATGATCTAAAGCTGATATATCGTCATAGGCGGAAACAATATGGTTGTTTGCTGTTTGAGCGGCTGGGCAATCGGCTTCAGGGCAAAAAATAACGGTTCGAAATCCTAATTCTGCGGCCGCTATGGCGAGCATCCGTGCTAATTGTCCCCCCCCGATTAAACCAATGACGCTGCCTGGAGGTAACATGGTGAAGGGAGTGGTGTTGGATGAGGTGGTGTTGGCTGAGGTGGTGTTGGACGAGGTGGTGTTGGCTGAGGTGGTGTTGGACGAGGTGGTGTTGGATGAGGTGGTGTTGGAGGGAGTGGTGTTGGCTGAGGGGGGGGTGGAAAACGGTGCCATTTTAAACCTCCGTTACAGGCGTTTGGGCGACATTGGCTGTTTGTTGTTGACGCCAATCTTCTAATCGTTGGGCGAGATCATGGTCATAAACGGCCATAACGGCTGCGGCTAAAAGGGCTGCATTAATTGCGCCTGCTTTGCCAATTGCTAATGTGCCGACGGGTATCCCTGCTGGCATTTGCACGATTGAAAGCAAAGAATCTTGACCAGAAAGAGAGTGAGAATGCACTGGAACGCCAAAAACAGGAAGAGGAGTAAGGGCTGCTAACATACCTGGAAGATGCGCTGCACCCCCCGCACCGGCAATTAAAACTTTAAACCCTGCTTCTTTTGCTTCTTTGGCAAATTGATAAAGGCGTTCAGGAGTTCGGTGTGCTGAGACAATATGCGAACTATGAGAAATACCAAGATTCGTCAAAATATCTGCACTATGGCACATCGTTTGCCAATCCGATTGGCTCCCCATTAAAATCGCCACATCACATGATTTTTTCATCATTCTCTATCCTTTTCAAAGGTTCAATGCGATTCTTTATCATTATTTTTTTTAAAGTTTTATATTCTTTTTGCAAAGCCAATTGATGACAGAGAAACAGTTATTTTTCAAATAAGGCGGAAAGCTAAAAATTTAAAGGGGATCTCGAGAGATGAAAAACTAAAGTATTGAAGGCATGAAGCACTTCTTGTGAGCGGGGAGGGTAATGTCACGGGGTGGCGTGGGACCCATGAGGCTGTTGAGCTTGCGGTATTGTCTTTTATTTAAGATAAGAGGGAAAAGTGTATTGGGGAAAAGCCATTGATTATAAGTTTTTTTTTAAAAATGTCTTATTTTTTATTTGCTAAAATAAACAAGATCACCATATGATATAAAATCTGTTGCAATTTGAAACATTGCTTATGAGAAAAAGAGATTTTTATGTCAAAAATGTGTTGCAAAATGAGGATATTCTTTTGA
Source organism: Bartonella sp. AA18HLJMS (assembly GCF_042197245.1). Classification (NCBI taxonomy): domain Bacteria; kingdom Pseudomonadati; phylum Pseudomonadota; class Alphaproteobacteria; order Hyphomicrobiales; family Bartonellaceae; genus Bartonella; species Bartonella sp. AA18HLJMS. The sequence continues at coordinate 50,736 of NZ_JBHIRP010000007.1, forward strand.
GAAAAAAAGAGATGTATATCTCTCGATTTCAAAGCCTATTTATTTTGTTGTTCAAGTGATTCTTTTGTGAGTGGGGGATATAATCTTTATAGGGGATATAATCTTTATAATTGTCGATATATCTTTAACAATGGCTGATATAAGGGGAAGCGAATAATCAACGCTTTTGTGCTTTTAACGCTTTTGTTGAGATGTGCTTCTGAGCGATTATATCGTTTTTTCACTTAAATATAATGGCAATATCAATCGCGAGTGACGAATTGTGAATAATAAATCCATGGTCTCTTTTTTGCCCAATTTTGTAATATGGTGAACGCTGAAATAAATAAGAGTTAAACAACGGATGTAAAGGAGATTTAAAAGCTATGTTTCTTCCATTTTTAATCGCTTTAGGTACTGCAGTAACGACTATGTGTGGTAAAAAAAATATAAGTTATGCTTTGTGGGCAATTTTATTCGTTGTCATTCTTCTCACTTTCAATCATCACGCAACTTCTACTTTAAATTTATCTTTTTGAGAGAATAGCCATGGAACATGTTGAACAAAAAAATCCTCACTTCGTCATCTTTATGAATACGCTAGGACTCTTTGGGTTATCTATTGTCTTGGTGGTGGCTTTTTATTATCAATTGGTAAAGTTTGAGTTACCTTGTCCCCTTTGTTTGCTGCAGCGCGTTGGATTGATGCTGGCAGGTTGTGGGTTCTTGCTCAATATTCACCATAAGGTGAAAAATACCCATTATGGTATGGTTATTCTTGGTTGTATGGTAACCAGTGCTGTGGCAGCACGGCAAGTGTTTTTGCATATCACACCCGATGATTTAGGATATGGTTCAACGTTCTTTGGATTGCATTTTTATACTTGGGCTTTCATTATTTCTGTCCTTTGTATCTTTGCTGTCTCATTTGTCATGATTTTAGGCGAATTGGCACACAAGTTCAAAGAATTTTCTCCTTTTCCAGTCTTGAGTAAAGCGGCAAGTTTCTTATTTGTGTTTTTGATTGCGGCAAATTTGATTTCTACCATACTGGAATGTGGTGGTGGACAGTGTGCCGATGATCCTGTAAGGTATGAATTGTTATCAAATTGGTTCCCTTCACAGTCTTGAAATTTTTTAATAATCCCTCATCATAATTTTTATTGTTAAAGAGGCGGAAATATTTAAGAATCCGCTTCTTTTTTATTTATTGGGAAGACATTTTAGCAAGATTGTTCGATAATCTGATCTTTTATACCAACGCTGGCTTTTATGAGCGCTGGCGATTGATATTTTTTTAGCGAAGACTTGTACTGTGAACCTTTTATGCTGTCTTTTGAGAGAAATGAAGGGATTGATTGGCTTGGAGGCGTTTGTAGAGAAGCCCCGGACTTTTGAGCCGCGTGGGTTAAGAAGCCTCGTTTTTTAAAGGTGCATTAACGATAAAAATTTTTTGTTCTTGATTTTTCTTAACATTGTGTTAAATTGATCTTTGTATTCATTTTGGTGCTTCTAAAGCGTTTTTATTGCTTCTAGAGGGATTAATTTAAAATTTTGAAAGTTATGTGAATAATTTTCTGCAGAGGTTTGTTTATTAGAGGCAAACCTTTTTTTTTATCTAAGTTTTAGATGTTTTCTTTCAGTGTGAAGCCTTTTTTTAGAAAAAGGTAAGCGTCTTGATGATGACTCTCTTCTTTATTAATATATTGATTTATAATAATAAATAACCATTTTTTAACGTGAAGCGCGTTGCTGAATATAATAAAATTTCTCATCACCAGTTCTCTCATATTAAATCAATTAAAATTACTTGGCTTATACATCATAAGTGGTGGGGCGTGCATGTGGGTCAAAACTGTACAAGAAAGGCATGCCTTTAATGAATTATCTCTTGAACCGAAGGCTGTCTGCAACATTGGGAGCTGGCAGAGTTTTGTGATGATGCCGGCCTTGTTCTTCCATAAGCGTAAACGTGTTTTTCCATACGCGTAAAGATAGGGGAGGGCTGAATGGATTTTATACACTTCATGGGGGCTTTAACCATTCCTTTACGGGCGGCGTTTTGCAAAATGGGTGTGATGAGCGTTGAGAGATCTTTCTTTAAAACAAGCGCGTGAATATGCAACACAAGTCTATTCCTTTTGGTGCGTTTTGTATTACGAAAAAAATTGATTTATAAGAAGGAGTTATCGTTGTGGATGTTGAACAAGAAAAACGAAAAGCTTCTCTCATTTCAAACTTTCTTATAGTCAATTAATTAAATGTGCTCTTCTACGTTACAAAAAAGCACTGGGTGTAAATAAAAATTCTTTTAAAAGTCGTAAAATGCTTCTTATGCACCCTTTTGATCGCTAGAATTTTTCGAAAAATTTTATGCTGGTTAATACAAATAATAGGGCGGTTTATATCTATGATTTAAGTGAAAATAGGGGGATTTAGATGAAAAGGGAGGCGAGATTTTAATGACAGTTGTTGAAAACGTTATTGTGTAATGCATTTTTTGCAGATTTTCTGCTTTCTGTAAATACGTAAAAGCGTAAAAACGGAAATGTGCAAAAAAGGAAGCTGGGACTTTATGCGTGGTGTATGATTTTATCATGGCATGGAATGTGGAGAGAAGATTGGGGGGGATGAAGAGGCGGGGGTGTTGAGGAGAGAGGGGGTTGGGGGTGAAGAGTTTATGAAGGGAGGGGGGAGTTGGGATGAAGAGGTGGGGGTGTTGAGGAGAGAGGGTGTGGGGAAAGTTGTTTTTGAAGTGGGATTGACCGGTGCTTTGCGTGATCTTACTTTAGGGTGGTGAAGGGGCAAGAATATTTTAAAATAGGAGGTATCTGTCGCGTTTGATGCAACATTATCCTTTGTGGTGTCGTGATCTGAAATCAGCAGGGGAATTGGCTAGAGTAAGAAGCTGTATTGTTGACAAACCTATGTTTACAAAGTGGTGCGGGGGGAATTTGAAAGTTTCATTTGGCTGCTTTCTGTAAATGTGGAGAAGCATCAAACCGTTGATCCGTAAAATAAAAACGTATATCCGTAAAATGATGCGGAGGATTTATGCTTTGTGTGCTCTTTTGCTTAATCAGAAATCAACCATAAGATTGCTTTTTGTTTTTTCGGCTGGAGCTCTCTAAAATTTTTCAAAAGGGAATGTTCTTTTTCGCTGTATGTTTCTTGATCATAGTGTGCGGTATGTGTTGAAAGATTTTCTTTTGTGGCAATATCTGCATAAAAAAAGCTTATGGGAACATCCAGTTTTTGGGCGATTTTGAGTAAACACCCTGCGCTTACACGATTTAAGCCTTTTTCATATTTTTGGATTTGTTGGAAACTGACACCTAAATAGCTTCCTAATTCTTTTTGCGAAAGGCTCATTGAAATGCGTCTGTGGCGGATTCTTTTACCTATCAAAATGTCGATAAAATTTGGATTTTTAGTTGGCACTTCAAGCCCCCCCCCCTCCGGTTGCGAGCGCCCTCGCATTGGTATTCCGGGAGTCTAAAAGTACTGAACCCTAGTCAGCTTTTTTGCTTTTAGTGCTCATCGCACCTGGACATAGCAAAAACTCCCGGAATTCCGGGATACCCACAAGAGTGGGTTCAATTGTACGCTAGGGTTTAGGGCTTTTAGTTCCCTGTTGATCGTTGCGTGGACGATCAAAATTACACTTTAAGTGATAAAGTAATTTCAGAAGATTGGCAAGAAAAATCAAAATAATCTCAAAGACTATAAGATTGGATACTTTTTAAAAAAGTGCGAAATATGGATTATAAATTGCGCTTTTGCCTATCAGAATGTCGATAAAATTTGGATTTTTGGTTTGCACTTCAAGCCCCCCTCCGGTTGCGAGCGCCCTCGCATTGGTATTCCGGGAGGTTGGATTCACTGAACTTAAACAGTCTCTTGTTTTTAGTGCTTAAAGCACTTGGACATAACAAAAGCCCCCGGAATTTCCGGGATAGCCATAATTGTTTATGTGTTAAGTTTTAAGGAATCCAACTCCTTATTGACCGCTGCGTAGACGACCAAAAAACACAGGCCAATTCATAAAGTAATTTCAGGAGATTGGCAAGAAAAATCAATATCCCATAAAATGGCGTGATTTGGAGGGGTATGGAGTGCTGGTTTGAATTTGACTTAAGGGGGTATATGAATGGAATAATATTAATTGTTACTCTTTTGCTTAATCAGAAATCAGCCACAAGATTGCTTTTTGTTTTTTCGGCTGGAGCTCTCTAAAATTTTTCAAAAGAGTGTGTTCTTTTTCGCTGTATGTTTCTTGATTGTGGTGTAAGAGAGTGTCTTTTGTGGGAAGATTTTCTTTTGTGGCAATGTCTGCATAAAAAAAGCTTATGGGAACTTCCAGTTTTTGGGCGATTTTGAGTAAACACCCTGCGCTTACACGATTAAAGCCTTTTTCATATTTTTGGATTTGTTGGAAACTGACACCTAAATAGTTTCCTAATTCTTTTTGGGAAAGTCCCATGGCAATTCTTCTTTGACGAATTCTTTTGCCTATCAGAATGTCGATAAAATTTGGATTTTTGGTTTGCACTTCAAGCTCCCCTCCGGTTGCGAGCGCCCTCGCATTGGTATTCCGGGAGTCAAAAATACTGAACCTAAATCAGCTTTTTGCTTTTAGTGCTCATCGCACCTGGACATAGCAAAAACTCCCGGAATTCCGGGATACCCACAAAAGTGGGATAAATTCATGTTTTAGGTTTCGGGTTTTTGATCCCCTATTGATCGTTGCGTAGACGACCAAAATTACAGTATTCATTTATAAGGCAATTTCAGAAAATTGGCAAGAGAAATCAAAATAATCTCAAAGACTATAAGATTGGGTACTTTTTAAAAAAGTGCGAAATATGGATTATAAATCGCGTCTTTTGCTTAATCAGAATGTCGATAAAATTTGGATTTTTAGTTTGCACTTCAAGCCCCCCTCCGGTTGCGAGCGCCCTCGCATTGGTATTCCGAGAGTCAAAATACTGAGCTCTAGTCAGTTTTTTTGCTTTTAGTGCGGAAACGCACCTGGACATGGCAAAAACTCTCGGAATTCCGGGACACTCACAAGAGTGGGCTCATTTTACGCTAGAGCTTAGGGTTTTTGAATCCCTCTTGATCGCTGCGTAGACGATCAAAATATCTTTTAAGTGATAAAGTAATTTCAGAAGATTGGCAAATGAAAATAGTTTTTATTTATAAACTTTATTTTTTAATGAGAGGCTTTCCGCCTCTCAAACTCTCCGGAACGCTCACCAAAATCATGAGATCAGACCCGCGTTTAATGAGGGGACTAACAATCCTAGGTTCTTAAGGTCAAGGAGACCATTACATGGCGCCTAACGGCGTCCTTGACCCCCAGAACTTAACGGCTTGTTTTGTCCCTCTCACGCGGCTCCGAAATCATGATTAGAAGGGGAGCTTAAAAACGTATATTCGTGAAAAAGGAGTAGAGGATTTGTGCATTGTGTATGCTTTTGGCATGGCATGGAATGTGGTGAGATAAATGGGGGAAAGAGTTTTTGTGAATGGAGTGGTAAGCTGGGATGAAGCCTGCCGGGAGATTGAAGGGAGAAGAGAGTGTGGGGGCGGAATAGGAATGAACAGACTAGAGGGGGAAGAGGCGGTGGTGCGAAGGGATGCGTAAAGGATGGTGTGAGGAGATAGCGCTTTGTTTTTATGGTACTTGATGAAGTGGTGTCATTTGAGGGGAATCTGAAGTCCGTGGGTGGGTGATCTGAAGTGTGCTTGGGGAGATTGGCTAGGCAAGAAGCTGGGGTAATACTATTGTTTATAGAGTGGTGCGGTGTGGAAGTTTCATTTGGCTTTATTCTGTAAATATGTAAAAGCGTAAAAACGGAAATGTGCAAAAAAGGAAAAGGCTTTATGTCGTTAGAGGCGTTGTGGTTAATGATACGCAATGTATAGGGATCGTGTTTTCGAAGGTAGGAAGAACAACATAAATGGAAGGAGTGGCTTAGAGGAAGCGTGTGAAGAGAGAGAAAATGGGGAAGGCTGTATGGGAAATGCGTAGAGTATGAAGTGTGGGGCAGTGAAGCATGTTGTGAATGGTGTGTGAAGAATGGAGAAGGTTTTTGAGAAAAGGAAGGGCTTCTGGCGTGGGGGGAGTGGTGTTTATCTGAAGGGCACATGTTTAAGGTGTGGAAGGTGAGGAAAAGTTGGAGAGAGGATGATTGTTCGTAAGTTGTGGAGGGATTAGTCAGAGGTGTTGGGAAAATGCTTTAGGGGAAAAAATTAGCGTAATTTCTTGTCACACTGAAACCAAAATCATCATAAAAATTGAAGGAAATTAGCGGGTAAAATTGGTGGAAAAAAAGTTTTGATTCTTAAGGTGTGGGATGACGTTTTTTGAGAGCATGGAAGAGTAAACTTGAAAAACCTTTCCCTTTTTGTGGAATTTTTATTCACAAACTTAAGAAAATAGGGTATGAACGCTGGAAATAACGCGCAGCTTAACAAAATATGTGCACTGTAAAGGAAATGTTTGTTTATGTCAAAAGAAGAAGTTTTAGAATTTTCTGGTATCGTTACTGAACTCTTACCTAACGCGATGTTTCGTGTGAAACTGGAAAATGATCATGAAATTATTGCCCATACCGCTGGTAGAATGCGGAAAAATCGTATACGGGTGTTGGCCGGTGATAAAATCATGGTGGAAATGACACCTTATGATTTGACAAAAGGGCGTATTACATATCGCTATAAGTAGCCTCGTGGGTGGCTTGCACTTTTTTCTAAAAGCTATCATATTATTTCTATTATTTTTTAACAGTTTTTTAGTTTGCTTTTCATGAGTGAAAAAAGGGGAGTGTTTGAAGAGCCTTGAAAAACTGTAAAATCGATGCGGAAAAAGGATAAGGAGATCAATAGCGCTTAAAAGGGAGGCTAAAGGGGCGCTTAAAAGGGGGCGCTAAAGGGGGTGAGAGGGAAGTCAATTGTGAAGGGGTGGAAATGAGAAATATAAGAGAGTGGGGGGAAAAACGTTTGGCAGATACTCTTACAGAAGAAATTCATTTGGTGCTTGCCTCCGCTTCGCCAAGGCGTTTAGCGCTCTTGGCACAAATAGGGATTGATCCCCAGCAGGTTTATGCAAGCGATATTGATGAAACGCCAAAATTAAAAGAACATCCTGCAAACCTTGCCAAACGTTTGGCAAAAGAAAAAGCACTGAAAGCCCAAAAAATTTTGCGCTGGTACAGTCAGAATGGTCAAGACGAGTTGCAGAATGGTCAAGAAAAATTACCTGGACAGAAAATGATTATCTTGGCGGCTGATACGGTGGTGGCTGTTGGGCGGACCATTTTCCCCAAACCAGAAAGCGAGGATGAGGCTTATGAATGTTTACGATACCTTTCTGGGCGTTCGCATAAGGTCTATGGTGCCATTTGTGCGCTCAATGAACGTGGAAAAATAACCGTAAAATTGGTTGAAAGTCGTGTTCGCTTTAGACGCTTAACCTCTGCCATGATGAAGGCTTACCTTGCTTCAGGAGAATGGCAAGGGAAAGCAGGTGGCTACGCTATCCAAGGAAAAGCAGGGGCTTTTGTTGTCCATATCACGGGTTCTTATTCTAATGTTGTGGGATTGCCTTTGGCTGAAACAGCCGATCTCTTGACCGCTTATCACTATCCACTTTTCACTCACTGGGCTGAACAAACGCATTAGAAAAACTTTAAGGTAAGATCAATGCAAGGTGAAAAGCAACAAAAAGAGAAAAGCAAAAATGAAAAAAAAGCAACAGAAGAAAAGTTAATGAAGAAGCCAATGACAAAGGTGTGCCAAGAACAAAAAGAGCTAAATTTGCAAAAAGAGACCCGTCCTCCGCATCCTTGTCCTATTTGTGGTCAGATGTCACAAAAATCTTCTTATCCTTTTTGTTCCACACGGTGCCGAGCTATTGATCTTAATCGTTGGCTTTCAGGCTCTTATATTTTACCACCCCCACCACAAGTAAGTGATGAAGAAGAATAAAGAGTTCTCTTGAGAAAGAACGCTAAAGCGTTTTTTGTGTGGAAACTGAAGGGGAGGCGCGCGGGATTATCGTAAATGTATTTAAGAGCTGGATTAACGGCTTGCTTATTATCGTCATTCGCAAAGACGCAGATTAAGTTCAATCAACGATGGAAGTTTTAATACATATCTAAGACTTATCCCCAAAGGTTTTGTTTACCATGGATAATTATAAATTGCTTTGTTGCATGAAGGTCGATGGTGCTTTGTTGCGTGAAAGCTGTTGGTGCCTTTAGGGCGTGAGGAAAAATTGGTCATCTAATCAGTATTGCTAACAAAAAAGAGGGGTGCGTGTTTTTGTGCAAAGAGACGGGGTAACAAAAAATCGCTTGTTGGTGCTTTGTTGCGTGAAAGCTGTTGGTGCCTTTAGGGCGTGAGGAAAAATTGGTCATCTAATCAGTATTGCTAACGAAAAAGAAGGGGTGCGTGTTTTTGTGCAAAGAGACGGGGCAGTAAAAAATCGCTTGTTAGTGCTTTGTTGCGTGAAAGTTGTTGGTGCCTTTAGGGTGTAAGGAAGAATTGATCATCTAATCAGTATTGCTAACGAAAAAGAAGGGGTGCGTGTTTTGGTGCAAAGAGACGGGGCAGTAAAAAATCGCTTGTTAGTGCTCTGTTGCGTGAAAGTTGTTGGTGCCTTTAGGGTGTGAGAGAAAAATTGATCATCTAATCAGTATTGCTAACAAAAAAGAGGGGCGCGTGTTTTGGTGCAAAGAGATGAGGCAGTAAAAAATCGCTTGTTGGTGCTTTTGCTGGGTAATGGCGTGGTGTCATTTGGCGGTTGGATTGATTATATCGTGATTTTGACCGTATCTGTGTTCACGTGGAAAGCTGATCAATATGATGTCGCTTTTATTGGAGCGGCAACATTATTACCTGGTATCGTTTTGTCTAAGCCAATTGGAATGTTGGTAAGTCACCGTTCTATGATCCATTGGTTGCGGGCGTCACTGCTGTTACGGGCACTCTGTACTGTCGGTTTATTGATGGCGACGAGTCTGCAAGGATTTATTATACTGGCAGTTATTCGAGCGACATTCAACAGTCTAGCCATGCCTGCAATTTCCGTTCTCAGTGCAAATTCGGTGCCTGAAAACGGACGGACTCGTTACTATTCTGTGCTTAACATGATCAATAGCGCGGCAAAGATGATAGGACCTGCTTTGGGGAGTGCTCTGTCTGTACTTTTATCAGATACCTATACTTTATTGTTTTCTGGATTTTTGACATTGCTAGGCTTTATGGTGTTTTGTTGTCTTGGTGCACAACCTGTCTCGTCGCTCATGATAAAAACAGCGAATACCATAAAATCAAAGCAGAGGCTTTATGGGACAACTTGGTATGCCTATGTGGCGGTGATGTTTGTGTATTTTGCCATGATCTTTATGGTGAATAATCAGTTGCCGGTTATTCTTAGTGCAATGAAAATGAATAAACAGGCTCTTGGGATGCTGGTATCGGCTTCGGCAATCGGTAATTTTCTCTATGGATTTTGGAGTGTGAAACAATCAAAGCATAAACCCCTTACAGGCAAAATATCAGAGTTGTTAATGCCGGCAATGTCAACAATGATTGGTTTTGTCATGATCTCAGTGTGCTTTTTTTACTTTGATTTACTCCGTATTGAGACTTTGTTGCTCTGTTTTTTCCTTATTGGAATGGTTAGCGCTTACTTTTCCATATCTTCTAATGTTTATCTGGTAAGCAATTTCAATGAACAGATTGGATTGGCTTCCGGATGGGTGCAGTCTATACAAAATTTAGCTATGTTGGTGGCGCCGTTTGTTGGAGCGTTTGTTTTAGGTCACACTTCGGCTGGAAAATTGTTCCTTCTTTCTGGATTGAGTGGATTATGCTGTTTATTGGCTATCAGGATATTGCTGAACCGTTCTTTGTTAATTGTTCGATCTCAATGATTGGCTCATCAATAAAACAAATGTTTTAAATCATTTTTCTGAGATTTAGAGGACGTGGAGATAATCCAACATAGAGCAGCTTTTTTGACGTTATAGGTTTAATCTTTGATTTTTACTTAACCGCTCATATTTTTATTTTTTTTCGGGGCTTTGCCTTCTTGACGCTGTTCTACCGTCTCGTAAACGCAATAGGGGGCATGGTTTTGAGTAACAATGTCATTTTTGTTTAACTCCGCTTTGCTACGAATAGCCAAACTTAAAAAACTCAGCTGCCAATCCTTAATCAGCTTGACTTGAAGCAATAATGGAAACAGACAACAAGCTATAGTGTGAATTATCTTATATGCCGTAAAATATCATTCTTGGAGGTATGGTGATATCAGGTATGGGAAACTTTAGGCAGGGGGTATGGTGATTGTTGTGCTTTTGCTTAATCAGAAATCAACCACAAGATTGCTTTTTGTTTTTTCGGCTGGAGGTCTCTAAAATTTTTTAAAAGGGTGTGTTCTTTTTCGCTATAGGTTTCTTGATTGTGGTGTAAGAGAGTTTCTTTTGTTGAAAGATCTTCTTTTGTGGCAATGTCTGCATAAAAAAAGCTTATAGGAACTTCCAGTTTTTGAGCGATTTCCAGTAAACATTTGGCACTTACACGATTTAAGCCTTTTTCGTATTTTTGGATTTGTTGGAAACTGACACCTAAATGGCTTCCTAATTCTTTTTGGGAAAGGCTCATTGAAATGCGTCTGTGACGGATTCTTTTGCCTATCAGAATGTCGATAAAATGTGGATTTTTAGTTGGCACTTCAAGCCCCCCTCCGGTTGCGAGCGCCCTCGCATTGGTATTCCGGGAGGTTGAAAATACTGAGCTCAGTCAGCCTTTTGCTTTTAGTGCTTACCGCACTTGGACATAGCAAAAGCTCCCGGAATTCCGGGATACCCGCAAAGCGGGATAAATTTATGTACTGAGCGTTCGGGTTTTCAACTCCCTATTTGATCGTTGCGTGGACGATCAAAAACACACTTTAAGTGATAAAGTAATTTCAGGAGATTGGCAAGAGAAATGAAAATAATTTCAAAGACTATAAAATTGGGTACTTTTTAAAAAAGTGCGAAATATGGATTATAAATCGCGTCTTTTGCTTAATCAGAAATGTCGATAAAATGTGGATTTTTAGTTGGCACTTCAAGCCCCCCTCCGGTTGCGAGCGCCCTCGCATTGGTATTCCGGGAGTAACAAGTACTGAACCCTAGTCAGCTTTTTGCTTTTAGTGCTTAAAGCACTTGGACATAGCAAAAACTCCCGGAATTCTAAGGATATTCGCAAAAGTGGGCTCAATTGTACGTTAGGGTTTAGGGCTTTTAGTTCCCTGTTGATCGCTGCGTAGACGATCAAACTTACGATATTTATTCATAAGGCAGTTTCAGAAGGTTGGCAAGAAAAATGAAAAATTTTCTATTCTGTTATACCGTAAAACGGCGCTATTTGAAGGAGGAGTGAAGAGCTTGAATATTCATGATAGGGCTTTGATTTGTTGAGCCTGATGAAGTGCTGTCGTTTGAGGAGGGTAGTCTGAAGACTGTAAGGGGACTAGGCAAAAAGCTGGGTTCGTTTTCAGAACAGTGTTTACAGAGCGGTGCGGGGTGGTGATGTGGAAATTTTATTTGGCTGACTTCTGTAATAACGTAAAAGCGTTAAAACGTATATCCGTAAAATGATGCGGAGGATTTGTACTGTGTGTATGCTTTTATCATGGCGTGGAATGTGGTGAGATAAATGGGGGAATACATTTGTGAGTGGAGAGGGGAAAGCTGGGATGAAAAGGGGTGTTAAGTGCGTTTTCTGGAGAAGAGTATGTGGAGAATATTTGGAGGAAGGGCTTATTTGTCTTGTCTGATGAAACAGCATTTTTTGATATGTGGGATAGCCATATGAAATAATCAGCAGGGGAATCTAATAGACAAGAAATCAGATTTTTGCAGAGCAGTGTTTATCGAGCGGTGTGGGGTGGTGAATCTTTCGTTGGCTGTTTTCTGTGAATGTGTAAAAGCGTAAAAATGTGAATCTGTAAAAGTGAAGAGGAGGATTTATGGATTTATGCATTGTGCGTGTTTTGGGGGCACGTTGGGTTTTTGCATGGATGGGGTGAGATAAATGGGGGGAGAACGAGAGCTTATGAATCGAGGAGGGAAGCTGGAATGAAGAGTGCTGTAAGTCGTGAATGTGTGATGGGAGAGAAAAAGGAGTGCGTGGAATGGGAGAGTGCCTATGGACAAGGGGGAGGGTGTGGATAAGAGGCGGGGTAGTGCAGAGGGATGCGTGAAGGGATGGTGTGAGGGTGATAGAAGAGGGAGGTGAGGATTTTATTAAAGGGTGTTGTGGTTTTGAAAGAGGGTGAGAATGGAGAAAATGCGCTGGAAAGTATGATGATGAGGTGAGCTAAAGGGATGAGAGTAGTGCTCGAAAAAATAACTGGGAAAGGGAGCCGTGGTGGGGAAATGAAAAAAACTTCCTCACCCCCATTTATTTTTAAAGGGGAGTGAGGGGCTTATCAAGAAGAAAAAAGTTAGTTTCTTTTCATAATTTTCCAAGTTTTTCCATCAGACATATACATAATCTTTTGACCCGTGGTTATCTTTTGTGTGCCGTGAGTGGTGTGAAGCGTAGAACTGAAAGCCGCTAGATGATCTATAAAGATTGATTTCCACTTAAATGAAGCAGGAGATGGAAAAAAGATATTGGGTGCCCAAGAACGATCTTTTGAACGAATAACGACAAGCTCTTTTTGTTTCAAAACGTTAGAAATTGTTTCTGCAGACAGATCTTTCCCATTGGAAATGGGGACTTCTGGTTTAGCTGTAGGCGAGGCTAAACCTCCAAAGTTGCTTATACTTGTCATACAAAAAGTGAACGTACATGATGTTTGGATGAGGTCAGAATCTCGACACTTTCCTTGATTAGAAACTTTCAGAGTCCCTTCGTGTAGCTTGTTTTGTTTTAAGCCATTAGGATCAAAAAAAATCGAACTTTGCGGACTTAAATCATAACAGGAGGAAAGATGTCTCTTCCAACGAGAATGGTCTTCAACAAAACTTGAAGATTTACGGAGTTTGCCAAATGTATTTGGTACTTCTATGGTCCCAATATTCACTTTTTTACCCGTTGTAAAATCGACTACTTTCGCTGTAACTAGATTCTCATTTTTTTCAACATATAATCGATATCTGCGTCCCATCTCCCATGGAAAGTTAATTTCACATCGTACTCCTGAACCTTCCTGAGTAAAATGCTTACATTTATCACCCTTCCATCCCGTTGCATTCCAGATAGAAAAATGAATGGTACGGCTGCTCCTGTTGAAAAAACCAATTTGTCCACTTTTTCCGTTTTGGAATTCAAATTTATTTCCCCAGAAATAGATGGAGTTAGGCCCACCATCGTAATTTACTTGCTGGGTGAACACAAATAGATCAAATAATGCATTTTCAGGCCATTCATGCTCTATTGTAATAACTTTGCCGGCAAAAACGGCATAGCTTGGTTTACTTATTAGAAGGAATAAAAGTATTAAAATAACCTTTTTTACAGTATGGTACATACTCAAATCCTCTATCTTAATAAAAATAGTGTAACTTTATAAGTATTAAAGCACATATTCAATGTTTTGTTAAGTAAAATTAGAGAAAATACTTTAATGTTTACTCTAAACTATATGCTGTAAAGACTACTTTGTTTAAAGTGTTTTTGCATGCTCCTTTTCTGCTGTTCAAATTTAAGTTTAATGGTGGAATTTAGGGGTGATGGTTTAAAAGGGGGAGTGATGATGGGGGTATAAGAAAAGTTGCGGTTTTTATTTAAAATGATAGCGTATTTTTTTTCTCCCTCTTGCTATGAGGCTTGTAGAAACCCATATTCTTTTTAGCACTATGGTTCTTCTTCTTGCTGCTTTTTTCGCGGTGTTTTTTAGAGGCTGGATAATCCTTTCTGGATGTTTCTTTTGTGGAATATTGGAGAGGTTAAAGTGTGGTGATGGCTTGAGATTTAAGGAAAAAAAATGAACTTGGAAAAATATAGCGAACGCGTGCAGGGTTTTTTACAATCAGCACAAAATAGCGCTCTTGCTTCTGATCATCAGCAGTTTATGCCGGAGCATTTCCTGAAAGTGTTGTTAGACGATTCTCAAGGATTGGCTGCATCGCTTATCCAAAACGCTGGTGGTGATCTTACTCTTATTCAAAAGGCGCTAAAAGAAGCACTTGATGCTTTGCCTAAAGTGCAAGGGGGAAATGGACAGCTCTATCTTTCGCAGCCATTGGCAAAAGTTTTCGCACTGGCTGAGGATATTGCGAAAAAAGCCGGTGATCAGTTTGTGACCGTGGAGCGCATGTTGCAAGCGCTGATCATGGAAAAGACCGCAAAAACAGCCGATATTTTAACAAGTGGAGGATTGACCCCGCAAGCGCTTAATCGGGCAATTAATGCGCTGCGGAAAGGAAAAACAGCAACAAGCCCCCATGCTGAAGGACAATATGATGCCTTGCAAAAATATGCCCGGGATCTCACAAAAGATGCACGTGAAGGAAAACTCGACCCTGTGATTGGGCGGGAAGAGGAAATCCGCCGCACTATTCAGGTGCTTTCACGGCGGACCAAAAATAATCCCGTGTTGATTGGTGAGCCTGGGGTGGGGAAAACAGCTATTGTGGAAGGGTTGGCATTGCGCATTGTTAATGGCGATGTACCTGAAACTTTGCGGGATAAACAGCTTCATGCGTTGGATATGGGAGCGCTTATCGCTGGTGCAAAATATCGTGGGGAATTCGAAGAGCGCCTTAAAGCGGTGCTGGCAGAGGTGCAAGCTGAAAATGGTCAGATCATTTTGTTTATTGATGAATTGCACAATCTTGTTGGCGCTGGAAAATCTGATGGTCCTATGGATGCTTCTAACTTGTTAAAACCTGCTCTTGCACGCGGAGAACTCCATTGTGTGGGCGCTACTACGCTCGATGAATATCGAAAATATGTCGAAAAAGATGCTGCTCTTGTACGCCGCTTCCAACCTGTCTTTGTACCGGAACCCTCTTTGGAAGATACTATTTCTATCTTGCGCGGTATTAAGGAAAAATATGAACAACATCACAAAGTGCGCTTGGCTGATAGTGCTTTGATTGCGGCGGCGCGTTTGTCTAACCGCTATATTACGGATCGCTTCTTGCCGGATAAAGCTATTGACCTTATCGATGAAGCGGCGGCGCGGTTGCGGATGCAGGTCGATTCAAAGCCGGAAGAACTCGATGCTGTTGATCGGCGTATTTTACAGTTGAAGATCGAACGGGAAGCTTTGAAAACAGATGTCGAGCCAACAGCAAAAGAACGTTTGGAAAATGTGCAGGAGGAACTCAAAACATTGGAACAACAGTCCGCTGAGATGACAAGTGCTTGGCAGGCTGAGAAACAAAAATTAGGGCATGCTGCTGATTTGAAAAAACAACTCGAAGAAGCTCGTAATGCTTTGGCTATTGCACAACGTGATGGACAATTCCAACGCGCTGGAGAGCTCGCTTATAGCGTTATCCCTGAACTCGAAAAACAATTGAGTATTGCGGAAAATGATGACCAACAAAATCATCTCGTTGAAGAGACGGTTACTGCTGAACATGTGGCGCGGATTGTTTCACGCTGGACCGGTATTCCTGTTGATCGAATGCTGGAGGCAGAACGGGAGGCGCTGTTGCGGATGGAAGATGAAATTAGCAAACGTGTGATTGGTCAGGGAGAGGCTGTTCAAGCTGTTTCTCGTGCTGTACGCCGCGCGCGTGCAGGGTTGCAAGATCCCAATCGTCCGCTTGGCTCTTTCATGTTTTTGGGTCCTACTGGTGTGGGGAAAACCGAATTAACCAAAGCTCTTGCCGCTTTTCTTTTCCAAGATTCCAATGCCATGTTGCGTATCGATATGTCGGAATATATGGAAAAGCATGCTGGGGCGCGGCTGATTGGGGCACCTCCTGGATATGTTGGATATGAAGAGGGGGGGGTGCTGACTGAAGCTGTACGTAGAAGACCTTACCAGGTCATTCTGTTTGACGAAATTGAAAAAGCACACCCTGATATTTTTAATCTCTTGTTGCAAGTGTTGGATGAGGGACGCTTGACTGATAGTCAAGGACGTACCGTCGATTTTCGTAACACTTTGTTGATTATGACCTCAAATCTTGGTGCTGAGTTTTTAACTGCTTTGCCTGAAGGGCAAACAACCGATCAGGCAAAAAATGATGTTATGAATGTCGTTAAAGCGGCTTTCCGTCCTGAATTTTTAAACCGTATTGATGAGATTATTCTCTTTCAAAGGCTGCAACGTCACGATATGGAAGCTATCGTCGATATTCAGATAGAACATTTGCAAAATTTGCTCAATGAACGCAAAATAACTTTGCAAATCGAGCCAGAGGTGAGAAAATTTCTTGCCGATAAGGGCTATGATCCGCTCTATGGTGCGCGTCCGCTTAAACGGATTATCCAAAAAGAAATTCAAGACCCACTGGCGGAAAATATCTTATTTGGAAAAATTCACGATGAGACAACGGTGAAAATTACAAAACAAGGAGATCGGTTGGAATTTTTGCCTGAAGATTAAGTTTGGAAAAATTCATGGTATAAAGGGCGGTGATAATCCTATTATGTGATAAACACCGCTCTTTGAAGCGTGCTGATTTAGAAAAATTCACGATGAGACAGCGGTATTTTATTGCAAAGCAAAGGGAGTGGCTGGTGTTTTTGCATGTTAAATCAGCGTTTTCGAATATCGTAGGATTCTTTTACTTCTGTTTGTCGTGAAAACTATTTTCTTGCAATGTTATAAGTGAAGTCACAAGCGGGATTGCTTTATTGCTTTGTGCGTAAAAACGTTAAAGAGAAATGCCGTTTATCCGCCGTAAAACATTGCTCTTTGAAGGGGTGTGGGGAGCTGATCTGAATTTGACTTAAGGATGTTTCGTTGTTTGATATATTAACAAATAATGTTGATCGTTGTGCTGTTGCTTAATCAGAGATTAGCCACAAGATTGCTTTTTGTTTTTTTGCTTCGAGCTCTCTAAAGTTTCTCAAAAGGGCGTGTTCTTTTTCGCTATAGGTTTCTTGATTGTGGTGTAAGAGGGTTTCTTTTGTTGAAAGATCTTCTTTTGTGGCAATGTCTGCATAAAAAAAGTTCATAGGAACTTCTAGTTTTTGAGCGATTTCTAGTAAACATTTGGCACTTACACGGTTTAAGCCTTTTTCGTATTTTTGGATTTGTTGGAAACTGACACCTAAATGGCTTCCTAATTCTTTTTGGGAAAGTCCTATTGAAATGCGTCTGTGACGGATTCTTTTGCCTATCAAAATGTCGATAAAATGTGGATTTTTAGTTGGCACTTCAAGCCCCCCTCCGGTTGCGAGCGCCCTCGCATTGGTATTCCGGGAGCCTGAAAGCACTGACCTCGAATCAGCATTTTGCTTTTAGTGCTCATCGCACCTGGACATAGCAAAATCTCCCGGAATCCCGGGACACCCACAAAAGTGGGTTCATTCTTATGTATCGAGGTTTCGGGCTTTCAGTTCCCTATTGATCGTCGCGTATACGACCAAACTCACCCTTTAAGTAATAAAGTAGTTTCAGAAAATTGGCAAGAAAAATCAAAATAATCTCAAAGACTATAAAATTGGGTACTTTTTAAAAAAGTGCGAAATATGGATTATAAATCGCGTTTTTTGCTTAATCAGAAATGTCGATAAAATGTGGATTTTTGGTTTGCACTTCAAGCCCCCCGCTAGGGGCGAGCGCCCTCGCATTGGTATTCCGGGAGTTAAAAACACTGACTTGACTCAGCTTTTTGCTTTTAGTGCCAAAGCACCTGGACATAGCAAAAACTCCCGGAATTCCGGGATACCCGCAAAGCGGGATAAATTTATGTGTCAAGTCTTCGGGTTTTTAATCCCTATTGATCGTTGCGTAGACGATCAAAATTACACTTTAAGTGATAAAGTAATTTCAGAAGATTGGCAAGAAAAATCAAGAATTTTCTATTCTATTATGCCGTAAAACACCGCTCTTTGAAGGGGTGTGGGGAGCTGATCTGAATTTGACTTAAGGATGTTTTATTGTTTGATATATTAGCAAATAACGTTGATCGTTGCTCTTTTTCCTAATCAGAAATCAACCACAAGATTGCTTTTTGTTTTTTCGGCTGGAGGTCTCTAAAGTTTTTCAAAAGAGTGTGTTCTTTTTCGCTATAGGTTTCTTGATCACGGAGTGGGGTATTTTCTTTTGTTGAGATATCTTCTTTTGTGGCAATGTCTGCATAAAAAAAGTTCATAGGAACTTCTAGTTTTTGAGCGATTTCTAGTAAACATTTGGCACTTACACGGTTTAAGCCTTTTTCGTATTTTTGGATTTGTTGGAAACTGACACCTAAATGGCTTCCTAATTCTTTTTGGGAAAGTCCTATTGAAATGCGTCTGTGACGGATTCTTTTGCCTATCAAAATGTCGATAAAATGTGGATTTTTAGTTGGCACTTCAAGTCCCCCTCCGGTTGCGAGCGCCCTCGCATTGGTATTCCGGGAGGTTGAAAATACTGAACCTAAATCAGCTTTTTGCTTTTAGTGCCAAAGCACCTGGACATAGCAAAATCTCCCGGAATTCCGGGATACCCGCAAAGCGGGATAAATTTATGTGTCAAGTCTTCGGGTTTTTAATCCCTATTGATCGTTGCGTAGACGACCAAAATTACACTTTAAGTGATAAAGTAATTTCAGAAGATTAGCAAGAAAAATCAAAAATTTTCTATTCTATTTATGCCATAAAACACTGCTCTTTGAAGGGGTGTGAAGAGCTAGAATATTTGAGGGCAGGCCTTGATTTGTTGAGCCTGATGAAGTGTTGTCGTTTGAGGGGGGTGTCTGAAGACTGTAAGGGTACTAGGCAAAAAGCTGGGTTTGTTTATAGACTATTGTTTATAGAGCTGTGCGGGGTGGTGAACTTTTCGTTGGCTTTGTTCTGTAAAGATGTAAAAGCGTAAAAATGTGAATCTGTAAAAGTGAAGTGGGGGATTTATGGATTTATATATTGTGCGTGTTTTTGGTCACTTTGGGCTTTTGGGGGCGTGGAATGTGGTGCGAGAATTGGGGGAAGTGTCTTCGTGAATGGAAGTTTAGAGGAAGAGTGCTGTTAAGTTGTTAAGTGTGTGATGGGAGAGAAAAAGGAGGAATGGAGGATGAAGAGAGTGCGCATGGATAGGGGGAGAGTGTGGGTAAGGCGGTGTTGCAAAGAGATGCGTGAAGGATGGCGGTTTTTAAGGAGATAGGGCTTGATTTGTCGAGCCTGATGACGTGCTATCGTTTGAGAAGTGGTTGGGTGTAAGCTTTATTTTGTGGGGAAAGTTGCTTTTTATTGTGGGATTGTAGACTAGTGCTGGTTGGGAATTTTCATTTTTTGAGACGTGGGGTGGAGGTCAATGTAATAATATGGAAGATTGTGATCTCATAATTTTTACATTCTTTCTTTTTTTAAAGATATTACTTGATATTAGAGTAAATGCTTATATCAAGAGGAGTATTTCTTTAAAAATTTTTACTTAACTTATTAAGCGATTTATTAGAATAAAAGACTCTTCTGAAGTTCATATCACCAATTGTAGCGAAGGAAGTGTAACTTTAAGTGTAGCAAAGTTTAACATCGGATGGTTGATATGAATTTGTTTTTAAAAAAGAGTCCATTAGCTCTTTTTTGCTCTCTCTTTATTTCCAAAGTTGGTGATTATGCTTATGAAGTTGTTTTTATTTTACTGGTCTTAGAATTAACAGATAACACCTTTTTTACAGGTCTTGTGTATTTTTTTCGATTTATCCCTTTTCTCTTTTTGGGCCCTATAGGAGGTTGGTTAGCGGATAATTTTTCTTTGAAGAAAAATATGATCTTAAGTGAAGTTGTTAGATTATTAGCTTCATTGTTTGTTTTTATAACCACTATAACAGGTACGGCACATATCATTGTTCTTATTTTTGCAGCAATATGTACAACGATAGGAAGAAGTATTTTCCAACCAAGTTTTCAAGCTGCTATTCCCAGAATGTTTTCACTAAAAGATCTTACAAAGGCCAATAGCATTGCTCAAATTATCATGGAAACGGCAGCCGTCATTGGCCCTTTGGTTTGTTCTATACTGCTTTTTTTTGCAAATAAATCGGCAGTACTCATTTTTGATTTTTTTACCTATTTTATATCTATTATCGTGTTATTTAATCTCATGAATTTAAATTCAAGCGAGAATAAATCATTCAATTTTATAAAAATTTATCGAGAAACAGCTTCATATCTTAAATATATTTCTACAGAAAATAATAATTTATTTATTACGCTCGTTGGCTCGTCGTTTGCTATTCTCTTTACGGGTGCTATTTTAAGATTTTTAATTCCAGCTTTTGTTCTTTTTGTGGGGGGAGAGGAAAGCCTTGTGAGTTATATTTTTTCTCTCATGGCTGTTGGAACTATTGTTGGTGGTTTGTTATATAGTAAAATTATATTAAATATTACATCGTTGAAGCTCATGATATTTTGGCTTCTTTATGGGGTTATTCTGTTTGTTATGCCCTTAGCTGCTGGACTTTATTTAAAATTCCTTCTCGTGTTAGCATTTGTTCTAGGATTTATTGGTGCCTTTGTGGATATTGGTTTAGTCTCAGCTATTCAATTATACTCTCGTCGTGAAGATTTTGGTAAGAGCTTTGGAACCTTTTCAACTTTAGCAAACTCTGCGGAAGCAATGTCTGGCTTTATTGCGGGACTTTTGGCACTCATGGGATTGTTAAGCTCTTTTTTAGCTATGTCCGCATTAATTATTTCCACCGGAATTATTGGCGTTGTAAAAATTAAGAAAAATAAAGAGTTAACACCCCTTAACACGACAGTCGATGATGACCATTGATATATTTGATATCTCCATGCCTTTTCTTTTTTCTAAAGACGGTTCGCTCATTATCTTATTCATGAGGTAAAAACACCGCTCTTTGAAGGGGGTGATCTGAAACGAATGAGTGGTCATTGGTGGAAACTTGCTAGGCAAGCATTTGAATTCTTTACAGACCGTTGTTTATAGAGTGGTACGGGGTGGATGAAGCTTTCCTTGGCTTTGTTCTGTAATGATGTAAAAGCGTAAAAATGTGAATCTGTAAAAGTGAAGCGGAGGATTTATGGGTTCATATATTGTGCGTGTTTTTTGTCATGATATGGAGGGGTGAGAAGGATTGGGGGAAGTGTCTTCGTGAATGGAGGGGAAATGAAGGGTGCTGTGCGTTGGTTGGAGAAGAGAGTGTGATTTGAGGGGGATGAAAGAAAGTGAGTGTGGGTAGTGTTAGGATGGTGTGTCTAAGAGGTGGTGGTGCGAACGGATGAAGGGTAGCGTGAGGGGGCATCTTCCCCTTGAGATGGAGAAAGAATGAAAAGAGGTGGAGATAAGCTTGCTTGTGGAATTTAAGTTGTGAAGTGTTTTGTTTTTATCAAATTGTTGCGTGGTGTTTTGGAAATTTCATTCGTTGCTTTGAGGTAGAGCTTCACAATTGTCTCAAAAAACACATAAAACAACTAATGATGAGCGTAAATGAAAAACCAAAAAAGAAACAACATCGGTAAAAATTGGTAGATAGTGGGGGAAAGTCGGGATCTAAATGGCTCGTAAAAGCCTAGATATTCAAACAATAATTATTCTTCGATCAAGTTATAATTTCAATGATATGGGGATAAAAATATCATTTTTATTGCTTGGAAAGTCATCCAAAGTCTGTACTTCTTTACTGATAAATTTGTCTTAAATAATATGTAATGCAACACACCATGAAAGTAAGTATACATATACTATATGTATACTACATGCTTTACATGTGTTTTTTCGTACTTTTAACATATATATTTTGTGTCTTAAACATAAGCTTTGAGTACTATGAGAGATGGTGGTCGTTTTTTTAACAAGCGAGAAAGTGATTAACTAATGCTTGATAGTAAAGCAGTATGTTGTTAAGGCTATTCTTTGAAAGGAGGCTCTTATTTCTGGTGTAGGAGCTTCTCAGAAGAGAATGCAATTAATAGGGGAGTTAAGATGTCAAAATATTTATTTCCGTTACCGCTTGTATTGGTGGCTGGTTGTGCATCTATCAGTAATTATTCATCAAGTTATGTCAGTCCAAATATTCCGAAAGATGATGTAAAATTAATTGCTAACGATTTTGTTCGTAATCTTAAAAAACCTTTACCGCCCGCTACAACAACACTTATTGTGAAAAAAAATAAAACAGAAGACAACTTTACTCCTGTATTTATTGATCTCTTGCGACGGAATGGATATAACGTGATCTATACAGATCAACCAAACAAACAGCAAAATGGTGTAATCTTGACTTATCAAATAACGCCAATAAAGACAGGTATCATGTCTATGGTTTCTTATGATGAGGTTGGAGTAACGCGTTATTATATCCGCACTTATAATCGATGAAACCCCTTTACCGGTTTGTCTCAAAAAAGTAGATAATGAAGAAATGTGTTTCAGGGGAAGTGTTGGGATTGAATTAATCAATAAAAATTTGCAGATATGAAAATTGCATATTCAGATGACAGTTATTCGTCGTCTCGTTTACAATTTCAGTGTTGTAACGAAGAAAGATGTCGTTTTATCTGTTTGCAATCCTTCATGTTCTATCTCAGTTATATAGCGCTTTTATCGTTTCTGTCTTATAGAAAATTATTTTCTGTTCTACGGCTCTATATGCCAATCTAATAGTGAGATCTAAACAATCAAATTCATATGAACTCTTTACAGAAATCTGTTGTTTGAGATTGTTGGAAAGGTATTTTGTTTTTATCAAATTGTCGCGTGGTGGTTTGGGAGTTTCCTTTGGCTGCGTTCTGTAAAGATGTAAAAGCGTAAAAATGTGAATCTGTAAAATGAAGTGAGGGATTTGTGCTTTGTGTGGGCTTTTATCATGGCATGGAATGTGGTGCGAGGATTGGGGGAAGTGTCTTCGTGAATGGAGGAGAAAGTTGGGATGAAGAGTGTTGTTGAAGTGCGTTTTCTGGAGAAGAGTGTGTGGGGAATAGCTGTAAACAGATTGCAGAGCTGATGTGTAAAGAGATGTGAAGAGAGAAAAATTGTGGTTGGCGTTTATATTCTATGCGGAGCTTAACAATTATAGTTGCATCTATATTTGTATGGGGATATCCGTGAAATGGGTGTGAGAAGCATTGAGAGGTGTTTTTTTTTAATAAGTGGGTGAATGAGCAATACAATGAAAGCCTATTTAGAGGGGAAATCCTATTTAGAGGGGAAGCCCATTTAGAGGGATGCCTATTTAGAGGAATGCCTATTTAGAGGGATGCCTATTTAGGAAAAATCCTATTTTAGCTCTTGTTGTTTTAGACATTGTGTTTTGTATGAGGGGCATTTTGCAGAAAAGGTGTTTTGAGGGATGTGGCTCCCTTAAAGAAAAACACAAAAATATCAAAAGAAAAATATAAAAACTTGACAAGGTAAATGTAAAAAGGTATCATAATGATACAATCGGAATTGTGCGTTTAAATCAGATGAGATCTTTTGATAAGATTCTGTGAGAGGGGTGGGGATGTTTTTCCAAGGTTTTGGTGTTTTTATCCTATTTTGAAGTTTGTTATCCTATGATGTCGTAAACCGGTGTCGTAAACCGTTTTTTGAGATGTGGTGGTATCAGGCGGGCAAGGCTTTAGGCTGAGGGGAATATTGGCAACGGATGTCGATTGATGGGCTTTTGCCTAATCAGAAATTAACCACAAGATTGCTTTTTGTTTTTTTGCTTCGAGTTCTCTAAAGTTTTTTAAAAGGGCGTATTCTTTTTCGCTGGTGGTATCTTGATCGTGGTGTAAGGCATGTTCTTTTGTGGGAATATCTGCTGTTAAAAGGTCCGCATAAAAAAAGTTCATAGGAACCTCTAGTTTTTTAGCAATTTCGAGCAAACACCCCGCGCTTACACGATTTAAACCTTTTTCGTATTTCTGGATTTGTTGAAAACTGACACCTAAATGGCTTCCTAATTCCTTTTGAGAAAGTCCCATTGAAATGCGTCTATGGCGGATTCTTTTACCTATTGAAATATCATTGAAATGTGAATTTTTAGTTTGCACTTCAAGCTCCCCTCCGGTTGCGAGCGCCCTCGCATGAGTATTCCGGGAGTTTGAAAGCACTGAGCTCAGCCAGCCTTTTGCTTTTAGTGCTGACAAGCACTTGGACATAGCAAAAGCTCCCGGAATTCCGGGATACCCGCAAAGCGGGATAAATTTATGTACTGAGCGTTCGGGCTTTCAAATCCCTATTTGACCGTTGCGTGGACGATCAAAAACACAGATCAATTCATAAGGCAATTTCAGAAGATTGGCAAGAAAAATCAAAATAATTTCAAAGACTATAAGATTGGGTACTTTTTAAAAAAGTGCGAAATCTGGATTTTTAGTTTGCACTTCAAGCTCCCCTCCAGTTGCGAGCGCCCTCGCATGAGTATTCCGGGAGGTTGAAAGCACTGAACTCAAATCAGCTTTTTGCTTTTAGTGCTGACAAGCACTTGGACATAACAAAAACTCCCGGAACTCCGGGATACCCACAAAGTGGGGTAAATTAACGTTTGAGTTTTCGGGCTTCAACTCCCTATTTGACCGTTGCGTGGACGATCAAAAACACAGAACTATCAATAAAGTAGTTTCAGGAGATTGGCAAGAACAATTAAAAGGTTTGGAAAATGAGAGCATTTTTTTGTATCTTAAAAATTATCTCATTATATTCTTATGCCTTATGCCTTATGCCTTATGCCTTATGCCTTATGCCTTATGCCTTATGCCTTATGCTGTAAAATATTGTCATTTGAGGTAGGGTGAGATGGAGGCATTAGAGGCAAGGATATGCCGTCGAGGGACCTTCAAGCATATCAATAATTCGGGTATATCAATAAGGTGCTTTTTGTGAGAGTGTCTGGATATTGGAGGGTAGGGGTTATCTGTCCGTGTCTGGTGAAACAGTATTCTTTGAGGGGTGGTGAGAGGTGGTTGCCCAAATGCAATATACGCGATAAAAGTGGGATTGTTAACAGACTCTTGTTTATTGAGTGGTGGGTTAGTTTGGAAATTTCGTTTGGCTGCTTTCTGTAAAGATAGAAGAGCGTAAAAACGTGAATCCGTAAAAGTGAAGTGAAGAATTTATGCGTTGTATGCTTTTGTCTTGACATGGAATGGGGGAAAGGACTGGGGAACGAGTCTGCAAATGAATTGGAAAGCTAGGATGAAGCATGTGAAAATTGGCACTGTGGGAGAAGCTTTTTGGTGTGTGTGTGTGAAGCTTTGTCTTTTGGGTGGGGTCTTTGCTTCGAAGCGGAATTGATCGGTATTTGTGGGAGCTTTCGCTCTTTGTGTTGGAGAGGGATGGGTGTAAGAATATTTAGAAAAGGCTTGCTTGTTGAATCCGTTGTTTGAGGGGTATGGTGTGCTGATCTGTCTGAGTGGTTGGTAGGAGGAAATTGCTACAAGATGTCGGATTCTTGACAACGCAGTGTAAGATGCTGGGGGAAAAATTTCGTTTGACTGCTTTCTGTAGAGATGTAAAAGCGTAAAAACGTGAATACGTAAAAGTGAAGTGAAGGATTTATGCGTTGTATGCTTTTGTCTTGACATGGAATGTGGTCGGAGAACTAGGGGACGCATTTGTGAATGGAGTGGGGAAAGCTGGGATGAAGAGGGGTATAAAACGCGTTGACTGGAGAAAAGTGTGTGAGGGAATATTTTAGGGCAGGGCTTATCTGTCTTGTCTGATAAAATTGCCTTCTTTGAAGTGTTGTGATCTGAAGCTTATATTTTAAGGGTGTTGGATATATTGGCGAGGGATGTTGATTGATGGGCTTTTGCCTAATCAGAAAT
Source organism: Bartonella sp. AA18HLJMS (assembly GCF_042197245.1). NCBI lineage: Bacteria > Pseudomonadati > Pseudomonadota > Alphaproteobacteria > Hyphomicrobiales > Bartonellaceae > Bartonella > Bartonella sp. AA18HLJMS. The sequence continues at coordinate 76,617 of NZ_JBHIRP010000007.1, forward strand.
TAACCACAAAATTGCTTTTTGTTTTTTCGCTTCGAGCTCTCTAAAGTTTTTTAAAAGGGCGTGTTTTTTTTCGCTATAGGTGTCTTGATCGTGGTGTAAGGCATGTTCTTTTGTAGGAATATCTGCTGTTAAAAGGTCCGCATAAAAAAAGTTCATAGGAACCTCTAGTTTTTTAGCAATTTCGAGCAAACACCCCGCGCTTACACGATTTAAACCTTTTTCATATTTTTGGATTTGTTGGAAACTGACACCTAAATGGCTTCCTAATTCCTTTTGAGAAAGTCCCATTGAAATTCTTCTATGACGGATCTTTTTACCTATTGAAATGTCGTTGAAATGTGAATTTTTAGTTTGCACTTCAAGCTCCCCTCCGGTTGCGAGCGCCCTCGCATTGGTATTCCGGGAGTAGTAAAGTACTGAGCTCTAGTCAGCATTTTTGCTTTTAGTGCTTATCACACCTGGACATAGCAAAAACTCCCGGAATCCCGGGACACCCACAAAGTGGGTTCATTCTTACGCTAGAGCTTAGGGCTTTACTATCCCTTATTGATCGTTGCGTGGACGATCAATATATCCTTTGAGTGATAAAGTAATTTCAAGGGATTGGCAAGAACAATTAAAAGATTTTCTAGTCTGTTATATTGTAAAATAGGGATGTTTGGGGGGGTGGTAATCTGATGTTAGTAGGGGAATTTACTGGGGAAGAGGTTGGATGATAGTTTAAAACCGGTGCGGGGTGGAAGCTTTATTCAGCAGAGGAAAATTTGCTTTTTGAAGTCGAATTGTAGATCAGAGCTTATCTGGCGTGTTTGATGAAACACCATTCTTTGAAGTGTGGGATAGCCATATGAAATAATCAGCAGGGAAATCTGATAGACGAGAAATCAGCTTGTTGACAGACCCGTGTTTACAGAGCTGCGTGGGGTGGTGATGTGGGTGTTTCGTTTGGCTTTTTTCTGTAATGATGTAAAAGCGTAAAAATGTGAATCTGTAAAATTATGCGGAGGATTTGGGCTTTATGTGGGCTCTTATCTTTTTGGGTGTGTCCAATTTTTTTTAATTGTTGAATGCTTGGCAAATTTTGTTGCTGATTTTTATGTCATTTTTTGTGTTTGAGGTTTTGGTTTCTCTTTAGTTGGAAGGAACATGATGATGGTAGATGAACATTGTCTTCCCTTACGTCGAAGAGGGCGGAAAAAAGGGGCTTTAAATAAAACAACAAAGCGATTTAATGAAGCTCTTTTGACAGCGGCGGAGCAGGCTGGATATCACTATGGTGAAGATGGGCTGGTGTCTTATCTTCAGTATCATGCGTTGAATAATCCCGTACCTTTTTTTTCGCTGCTGGCAAAAGTGTTGCCTCTTCAGGGGGCTGGAGAAGGGCAGGTTAAAACAGTTTCGCGTATCGAGATTGTACCAGTGAATGCAAAAAATAGCGAACCGGAGAAGCATGATCCTTTGGTTACTGAGGCTTGAAGTTACGAGAAAATGTTGGGTTGGGCACATGATGTTTAAGGGATATTGTCTTTGAACGGGGATGCTAGATGTTTGTCTGAAAGCTTATGATTGAAATTGCGGTGAGGGGCGTGTGCTTTAGGCGTGTGAGCTGTGAAGTTGTTGGGCTTTGGTGGGGGATGCATGAGGACGTGGACTGGAGGAGACTTCGGTGCATATGGTGTTTTTTGGGGGTACATGGCGTCTGGGGTGGTCTGTTTGAAGAGGGGCCGGCAAGATGCTTTTATGGCGATGCGTGAGGGGCGCGATACCTGAAAGATGTTGGGGAGTGCTTGATGATATTTGCTGTTTTGGACATCTGGTGAAGATTTGGTTTTTTCTCGTTATTGAAGGTGTGGAGATATCAAAAACAGTTTCGCGTATTGAGATTGTGCCAGTGAATGCAAAAAATAGTGAACCGGAGAAGCATGATACCTCGATAACTGAGGCTTGTGATATTGAAAAATGTTAGGCTGAGGTGGGTGATGTGGGGTGATGTCTTGCAAGGGGGCTGCTTTGGTGATTGCCTATCTTGAGGGGATTGAAGCGGAGGCTATCGTGTTTGTGGGCGCTCGTGATATTGGGAAGGGGCTTTGGTGAATGATGCCGTAAGGGCCCGTGTGCTGGAGGGAATTTGGTGCAGGGTATTTGTGTGGTGGATATGGAACAGTGTTTTGATGGGTGAGGGGCATGAAACTTGAGAGAAGTGTTATGCTTGCCTGATGCATGTGTTTTGGTGGGGGTATCTTGGGGGATAAAGTGTGAGGATTGGTGATGCTTGAGAGGCATGATATTGGAGGATGTTGGGCTTTGGATATGCCTGAGAGCCATGTGCTGAGGCTATGATTTGGTTGGGGGATACCTTGCTTGTGGTTGGGGGATGACAGGCGCCGTGTTTGAGGGGGGGTTGTTGGGGAAATAGGGACCTTTGGGGAGATAATGATCTTTGGGGGGGTAAGGACGTTGGGGCGCATAGGTGGGGTCAAGGGGATCTCATGCAAAAAAGTGAAATTTATTGAATATTAGGATGAAGAAAAGATAAAGCGCTGCTTTTGAGAAAGGCGTTTTTCGTTCAATTGCTCTTTTCGTTCAATTGCTCTGGGATCATTAAACTTGGGATAAGCAAAAGGGTGCAGCGCAATTATTGCTAAAGTATGAAAATTTATAATGACAACTGTTCAGAAAACTTCTCAAAAAATTGAGCAGAAAACGGCTCAAGTGGCTCTTATTCCAAAGCTTATTCCTGTTTTTACTGGAAATGCCGATGTGCGAGCCGCTTGGGGAGGACGCGGTTCTGGAAAAACACGTTCTTTTGCTTTGATGTCGGCTGTGGTGGGATATCGCCATGGAATGGCTGGAGAACGCGGGATTATTCTTTGTGCACGGCAATTTCAAAATTCTCTTAATGAAAGTTCTTTGGAGGAAATTAAACGCGCTATCGAGTCTTATCCTTTTTTACAAGACTATTATGAAATCGGCGATAAATATATTAAGTCAAAAGATGGACGGATTGTCTATGTGTTTGCTGGGCTTGATCGCAATATCGCAAGTATTAAATCAATGGGACGCGTTTTCCTTTGTTGGGTCGATGAAGCCGAGCCCGTGACAGAAACTGCTTGGCAAACACTTATTCCAACTTTGCGCGAAGAAGGAAAAGATTGGAATGCAGAATTATGGGTCACATGGAACCCATGCCATGAAAATGCAGCCGTGGAAAAACGTTTCCGAAATGTCGATAATCCTCATATCAAAGGGGTGGAAATCAATTGGCGTGATAATCCGCAATTTCCTGAAAAACTCAATCGTGATCGAATGGACGATTTGCAGCAAAGACCAGAGCAGTATAACCATATTTGGGAAGGCGAATATCTCCAAGCTGTGCAAGGGGCTTATTATCAGAAATGTCTGCTCGAAGCCGAAATGGAAGGGCGGATTACCACTGTTCCACGGGATCCTTTGATGCAGGTGAGAATCTTTTGGGATATCGGGGGAACAGGAGCAAAGGCTGATGCTACCGCATTGTGGGTGGCGCAATTTGTTGGACGTGAAATCCGAGTGCTCGATTATTATGAAGCCCAAGGACAACCTCTCTCAGAGCATGTGGGCTGGGTCTTTCAAAGGGGATATGAAAAGGCTCTTATGGTCTTGCCTCATGATGGCGCAACAAAAGATCGTGTCTATAATGTGAGTTTTGAAAGTGCCCTTCAACAAGCCGGTTTTCAAACCAAAATAATTCCTAATCAAGGAACAGGCGCTGTGAAAATGCGTATCGAAGCCGTACGGCGGTTGTTTCCTGCACTATGGTTTAATCGTGAAACGACATGTGCGGGGAGAAAAGCGCTTGCTTGGTATCATGAAAAGCGCGACGAACAGCGCAATATCGGACTAGGGGCTGAACATGATTGGGCTAGCCATGGGGCCGATGCCTTTGGACTGATGTGTGTGGCTTATGAACAACCAAATGCTAAAGCGCGAAAAAAACCTTATCGCTCGTTTCACCATTCTCAAACTTCATGGATGGCTTTTTAATGAATATGTCTACAAATTCTTCTTTTGATCAAATCGAAACGCTTGAAAATCAAGCTCTCTTTAAAAAACTCGTGGGTTGGTATCAGGATGATATTGGTCATGTCGAAAAATGGCGAAAAAATGCCCAGGAAGATTACGATTTTTATAATGGACGGCAATGGAATGAGCAAGACCTTGCCGTCTTGCACGAACAAAACAGACCCGTGATGACTTTTAACCGTATTGCGCCTTTAATTAATGCCGTGATTGGGGCTGAGCGCAATAATAAAAGGCAAGTCCAATTTATTCCACGACAAGAAGGCGCAGCCTTTGCTAATCAGATTCTGACAGGAGCAGCCGAATGGTTTCGCGATGAAGCCGATGGCGAATACGAAGATTCCGATGCTTTTCAAGATGCAATTATTTGCGGTATGGGCTGGACAGATACACGCCTTGATTATGAACAAGATCCCCAAGGAAAACCAATCATTGCGCGGTTGGATCCTATGAAAATGGTGTGGGATGCAAGTGCTGTTAAGTCTAATCTCATTGATGCTCAACGCTTATGGTATATCGATGAAAAACCTCTTGCCGTAGCGCAGGAAATGTTTCCAAATGTTCATTGGAGTGATCTTCATGCGGATTGGGTGAAACATCAGAGCTTTTTACAGCCAACCAGCAATGGGATGACACAAAGTTATCAGTCCGAGAGGGGGTATCAAGGAGAAGAGGGGAGCGGCTATCAACGTCCTAAAATGGTGACATTGGCAGAATGTCGCTGGTTTGAACGCGAGGTGGTTTATAAAGTCCTTGAGCCTCAAAGTGGAAAATTTATCGATTATTCAGAGCAGGATTTCCAAAATTTAAGCAAAACCTTTCCGCATGTCCAAGCAACAAGGTTGAACAGAAAAATTGTCAAACGGGCATTTTTAGGTAGAAAGCTGCTTGAAGCGCCTGATAAGCCCTTGGTTCCACCCAATCAATTGGGATGGGAGTGTATTACCGGTACTTTTGATAAGTTAAGTCGGCAATTTTACGGAATTGTGCGCCCTACAAAAGATCCGCAACGGTGGGCAAACAAATATTTTAGTCAAGTAATGCATTTGCTCAATAGCCAATCAAAAGGCGGCATTATGGCAGAACGCGATGCTTTTGATGATGATCGACAAGCCGTCGAGAGTTGGGCTAGAGCCGATAGCATTACTTGGTTGAAAAGTGGGGCTGTGTCTGGCGGAAGAATCCAGCCTAAACCCGTGGCGCAATTTCCGCAAGGTTTTTTTCAATTGTTTAATGAAGCAAAGAGCGCTCTCGAACAGGTGACGGGGTTGTCTTCTGAATTTATTGGGACGCGAGCTGTCAATCAGCCTGGCATTCTTGAACAACAACGGCGACAATCGTCACTTAATCTTTTGGCTTCCTTTTTTGATGGGTTGCGTCGATATCGGCAACGACAGGGAAAAATTATTCTCTATCTTATTCAAAATTATCTGTCCGATGGGCGGCTGGTTCGTATTGCTGGTGATGAAAATGCCCAGTATGTGCCGCTGACACGCGAAATGGTGACAAGTTTGGAATATGATATTGTCGTGGATGATGCACCAACAAGTCTTAATGAAAAAGAGCGTACTTTTGCACTGATCATGCAACTGCTTCCTTTGATGCAAAATTTTGCAACGCCTGAGATTATGCTTGATCTTTTACGCTATTCACCTTTACCAGCCTCACTCATTCATAAAATTGCGATAAAGGCGCAAAATTCTCTTCAAGAAGAGCAAAATGCCTCAGCGCAGATGGGGGATAATGTGGGGACAGAGCAGATAATGCAGATGTTGCAGACAGTAAAGGCTCAACAATAGGGTGCTTTGTCATGCGCGACTTCTGATAAATTCCATCTACCAGAAATTGCTTATCGATACAATTTCCATAGCGTAATGTCGTCTTCCTTTATCTTCGAAGAGCTGTTTTATGAGACTATCCCTGTTGGGGAAAAACAGGAGAACGAGGGAGTCTTTCCGTTATATGGGGTGAACTTGGTGGGGCATGGTGGGCGCAAAATGGGCTTATCGATTTCTATAGTGCATGGGCTTCCTTTTCCCAAAAGAACTGTTTTATAGGGCTGGATTGTTGGGAAAAGTAGGGTGGAGAGGGAGTCTTGCCGTTATGTGGGGTGAACTTGGTGGGGAATGGTGGGCGCAGAATGAGCTTATCGATTTCCATAGTGCATGGGCTCCCTTTTCTCAAAAGAACTGTTTTATAGGGCTGGATTGTTGGGAAAAGCAAGGTGGAGAGGGGGAGTTTTGCCGTTATGTGGGGTGGAGAGCTTTGGGGAAATGCTGGAGCTCAAATGATGGGAGAGCATTGAGGGAATAAATGCTCACAGGCTGTTTTATCTGAAAAATTTAATTTTATTGTTTAAAAAAAGAAAAGGCTAATGTCATGGATCAAGAACACTTAACGCCGGCAGAACAAAATCAATTAAAACAAGATTTTCTGGTCTCAACACAAGAGGGAGAAGATGGTGAAATTGCAAGAGAAGAAAAAACTCTTGAAGATAATTTCCAAGGGCAAGTGCATCAACAACAGTCCTCTTCGCAAAAGGCTGGAAAAGAGGTTCAAGGGGGAGAAGATGTTCCACCAGATCCACAAAAAGACTTTATGGGCTATATGCAATGGTTGGGAAAAACACTCCAAAAACAAGGGCTTTTACATGAAAAACAACAGCCTTCTCTTGCTCGCGAAGCAGAACAGTTGCATGCATTTTTTCAGCAGTCTGTTGCCAGTGTTAAACAAAAGCATCATGATTTTGATCAAGCAGCTGATTTTATTTATGAAACGCGGGCTAAACAGTTGGCAGCTTGTGCTTCGCTCTATCCTGAGATGGCAGACCCCAAAAATATTGATGCGTTGATTGGTGATGAGTTGAAGCAGATCTTGCGCGATTGTGCGCAAAAAAATCAAAACCCCGCTGAAGTGATTTACTCTATTGCACAAAAAATTGGCTACACAAATGTTCCCAATAACATGGGTGAAAATTTACAGGAAAGACACAATTCTGCACGTACTCTTGCTGCTTATAACGGCTTGACGCCAAATGGGCCGATTTCTTTGGATATGCTTGATAAAATGTCAGAAGCAGAGTTTAGCGCTTGGGTTGCTGATCCTAAAAATAAAGCTGCTTTTAATCGTTTAATGGGGGGAAGAGAATTTTAAAAACAAGAATGTGGCAGGTGTTTTTTGCGGGAACGTGGAGCGGCTTTTGGCGCAGGAGAATGCGGGGGGATTTCTCAAAGCACGGATGTGGTGAGGAGAGCTCTTATAAGGAGGAGGCAGACGCTAACAGAAATTAGATAAAACTCACGAACAACCTATTCACCATCTGAAATGAAATGTGGTGTTTTGAGCGCCCGGCGCTTTGCCGGGTTTTTTTTATGTCAAGAAAACTTTTAGAGGATAAAATGACCGTAACTTATATCGGACTTAATGACCCAATGGCAGTGCGCACATGGTCTAAATTACTAAACCAAGAAGTCTCAAAAGCAATTCCAATTGCACCGTTGATTGGAAATGATTCAAACAGTATCGTACAGTTAAAGGATGAAACCACGAAAGCAAGTGGGGATGCCATTAGCTTTAATTTGCGTGTGCAGTTGCTAGGCGATGGGGTAAGCGAAGGGCAGACATTGGAAGGCAATGAAGAAGCTTTACAGTTTCTCAATGATCGCTTGGCAATTAATGAACTCGTTCATGCTGTGCGTGTCAAAAATGAGGGAACAATTGATCAGCAACGAATTCTCCATGATTTGCGCACCGAGGCAAAAAATGGTTTGGTTGATTGGTATGCAGATCGTCTGAGTATGATGTTCTTCATTCAAGTTTGCGGGTATACCGCAAAAGCTATTAACTTTGAAGGACGCACGATTACCCTTAAACCAGTTCATTATGGGTTTAATGCGCCAACGGCACCAACCAATAAACGTGTGGTACGTCCTAATGATAAAGCAAAGGATGAGGACTTAAAAGAAGACGATGTTTTTGATCTCAGCTTGATTGATAAAGCAGTTGAACGGGCTAAATTGGCAAATCCTAAAATTAGACCTGTGCGGATTGATGGCGAAAATGTCTATGTGCTTTATCTACATCCAACCCAAGTGACACAATTGCGAACCAATACTGATGCGGGGCAATGGCTCGACATTACTAAGGCAATCTATAGTGGAAGTCGTATCAAAAATCCGCTCTATGATGGGTCTTTGGGCATGTATAATGGTGTGGTTTTACGCGAAGCTGAACATATTACCGAAGGGGTTGAATCTGGGATGGCAAATAAAGCTGTACCAAATGTGCGGCGGGCTGTTCTGCTTGGTGCGCAGAGTGCTGTGATTGCTTTTGGTAAAGATCGAGGAGCAACACGCTATAAATTGGTGGAAGAACTCTTCGACTATGAAAGAGAATTCGGGGTCGCGGCAAAAACCATTATTGGGATGAAAAAAACTTGCTTTACCTTGCCAGGAAGTACGCAAGGGGCTCAGGATTTTGGCACTATCGTCATCCCAACTTATGGAGCACCCGCTTAAAGCGAATGTTTGCTCTCTTCCCCCAACAAGAGGGATCTGTTGGGGGAAAAATTTAAAATGCTTCCAGAAACAAGGACAGGCTTATGACCACTTTATCCACTGATCCCCAAAATCTAAACCTTACACATTCAGACCATTCTAAAACTTTTGCTTATATGGTCGCGCTTATTCAAGATGAAATTGACGATACAACAGCGGAATATTCCCTGCAAATTCAAGATTCAATTTTTACGGCTTTGCGTTTGTGTGAACGCGAACCCTTTTTCTTTAATGAAAAAAGAGAAAGGACGTTTAAAACACAAAGTGGTAAAACATGGTATGGGCAAGAAGAAGGGGTTTTTATTGAAGCAGAAAAGAGTTTGGAGGGCGTCTTTTTAGTAACAAAGAGTGCAACACCAACAAAGTTGTTCTTTAAGCCCTTGGAAGTGTTGCATCAACAATATGGTATGCATCCTGCGCTAGGAACGCCATTCTTTTATACCTACCTTGATCAAAAAATAGGACTCTTTCCAACACCAGAACATGTGGAAGCTGTACAGCTTTCTTATGCTCCTGTTCATTTTGCCGATGAACAGCTGAAAGAGGATGATAACCCTTGGTTGATTTATGCTTTTGATCTTATTAAAGCACGTGCAAAATATGAACTTTATAAAAATATTCTTAAAGATCCTGAATATGCCGCCGTTTCTTTCAGAGATTTTCAAGAACAGCTTCAAGCTTTGCGCATTGAAACATCGCGCCGAAAAGGTTCTTCAAAGATTCGCCCAATGCGTTTTTAAAAAGTTCATTTCAAATCGTTTATGGCTGGCGTTGAAGGTTGGTTTGTCACTGGTGGCTGGTTTGTCACTTATGGCTGGATACACGCGTTGGGTGTTGATGGTGAAGGGCTGGTGGATGGCGTTGGGGGGGTGGCCATTATTGATGGTATCGTTTTTTTTTGGTGCGTTAAACAACCTAAGGTTGTTTATTTTGTTGAATTTTATGCCTTTAGAGTTTTAAGGGCTTTTGTGGTTTTTTATCAATAAGCCTTGGTGTTTTGAATGGCACTGGGCTCTTCAAAGATTTTATGGGGGTCTTGATGGCTTTTTTCCCAATCGCTGATTATCGACCCGATGTGGCGGATATCAATGGAATTTTTACCGATGAACTTGTTAATGTGCTCCCGGCTGATGGCTCCTATATCCCTATGCCAAGTTTTGAACCTTTATCAGAGCCTTGTCCGGAGCCAATTTTAGGCACTCTTGCGGTTAAAACAAAAAATGGGGTTTCTATTATTGTCGGGACAAGAGAAAAAATCTACTTGCTTGATAATACAACAATGAACTGGAAAGATATTAGCCAAAAAGGAAAACCTTATCTGGCTAATGTTGATGCTCCGTGGTCTTTTGCTTTGTTTGGTGATTTGATCATTGCTGTGAATGCCAATGATAAACCACAAGTGATTGATATTAACCATGATAAAACATTTAGAAATTTAGGAGGAAATCCACCACAGGCAGGGATTGTTCGTGTCTGGGGAGATTTCGTTTGTTTGATGAAATTAACCGAGTATCCAAGAAGGGTTCATTGGTCTGGATTAAATGATGCTGAATTTTGGACCGTGGGGAAAAAAAGTTGTGATTATCAAGATTTTCCTGATGGCGGATTCGTCCAAGGGGCAACGGAGACAACAAATCCAATTATCTTTATGCGTTCTGCAATCTATGCCGGTTCTTTTATCCCTGGCTCTAAGATTATTTTTAGTTTCCAAAAAATCCACGATAAACGAGGCGCAAAAAATGCTGAATCAATTGTTTGTAGAGGCGATTTAGCATTCTTTGCCGATGAGGGCGGGTTTTATCAAATAACAAATGAGGGACAGATTATACCCATTGGGTTCGAAAAAGTCGATCGAACGATGACCGCAAAATCAAGGAAGGATAATCTGTACACTCTATCTGCTGCTATCGATGGGGTGTATAATCGTGTTTATTGGATGGTTGATTCTGATGAGAATCTTCATAAACGTATCTTGCTCATTTATGATTGGGGATTGCAAAAATGGACAAAAGCTCTCGTCGATATCAAAATGATATTGCCTATTTTCTTAGCCGGAACAACCCTAGAAGGTCTTGATTTTGTGACTAAGAATATTGACGATTTGTCCTTTTCTCTTGATAGTAAAGCTTGGAAAAATGAATCGCCTATTCTGGGGGCATTTGATCAACAGGGGAGACTGGGTTCGTTTTCTGGGTGTCCTATGGCTTGTGTCGTGACATCACAAGAAATGGGGCAGACAAATGGCAGGATAACACGGGTGAAAAATATTATGCCTCAAGTCAATAGTGGAAAGTTTTATTTGTCTGTGGGAATGCGCTTTCGACAATCTCTTGACGAGGAAACTGTTTGGTTGCCAGAAAAACAGCCCTCTTATAATACTGGACAAATTCACTGTCGTGCAAGGGCACGGTTTTATCGCTTTAAATTGCGTATTCCTGAAGGGGTGAATTGGACTCATGTCACTGGATTTGATGTGGAATTGACGCGGGCAGGCATGCGATAGGCATGCCCTTTTGTAATACCATGCGATAGGCTCAAGCCTCTATTATTAAAGAACAAATGCCCCATAGGCTTCCCAAACCTTTATAAACAAAGGCACAATGCGATAAGCTGTGTCTTTATAATATGAAGAACAAGGTGGTGCGTTATGTTTCATGCTTTTCTGCGATAAAGGAAAATAGGCTGCACCATGGTTTATTTTTATAAAGAAGAAAGTTCCCTCTTTGTTGTGACAAAAGGATAATGGGGCTTTTTTTCTTTTATTGTGCGGGGGCATGGAATGCGTGAAATGCGTAGGGGGATGTTATTTGAGGGGAGATGAGTGACAAAGCTAAAAGAGCTAAAATTATGATACAAGAGAGTCAAGATTTATATTCTGCTTATCTGACAGAGCAGTGGCCATGGGAAAAAATAGCTCCCTATCAAGAGGCTCTCAATGCTGCATTGAAAAAATATGTTCAGCGCTTTCCGGATGATGTTTGTCTGGAAAAAATTGCTGAAGAAATCGCTACCGGACAAGCACAATTGTGGCTGGTCTTAAAAAATAAAATCCAATTTAGTGCTTTTGCAATTACCAAAGTTGAAATAACCCATACGGGAAAAAAATGCGTCGTTCTCTCTGATCTTGCTGGAGAGGGAGGGCTGAAATTGGTCAAGTTGATTGATGAAGTCGAAAAATGGGCGCGAACAATTAATGCTGAAGAAATGCACATGTTTGGAAGAACTGGATGGGCGAAAAAGCTCGCTCATCACGGATATTCTCGTAATCTTATTCAATATAGAAAGGTTCTGAACCCATGAGTAGAAAAACCACACCTCAAGTGCAAACAACAACACAAACAAATGCTCCACCTGCTTGGGCGGCTGATATTCTTAAACAAGCCAGTGCTGATGCACTTGGACTTTATAATAAAGGAATTGGCGGAAACGTTTATCAGGGAGACAGAGTCGCTGGTCTTAGCAATATGACAAAAAATGCGCTGACCGGTTTACAACAAGCAGCAGGGCTTTATAACAATCCAACGGTAACGCAATGGTTGAATGCCCCAACCAACAGCGCTACAAATCTTTCCGGTATGGCTAAGGGAAGCTGGATTGGAAGCAATAGCAAATTTAATACTGCATTGCAAAATGCTCTGAATAAAACATCCGATGCAATTAATCAATCGATGTCGGGAGCAGGACGTTATGGTTCTGGGGCTCATACTGGTGTGCTGGCCGATGAGTTAGGCGCCTTGGCAACAAATGCTGCAGCACAGCAATATAATCAAGATATTAACAATATGATGAATGCCAACCAGATGATTGATCGCTCTCAGAATGATCAAGTTAATGCGGCAAATAGCTATTATCAAGGACAGAGTAACGTGCAAAGCAATGCTTTGAAAGGGGGTATGATTCAAGATATAAACCGCCAAAATGTCTTAGATGCTGAACGCCAAAAATGGTCAGAAAAAGATAATCAAGATTGGAACCGATTGCAAAGTTTGTTACAGGTAGGAACACAGGCTGCTGGAAATTACGGAACGACTTCAGGAAAATCCACGACAATGCCTTCTGTGACAAAAGATCCATTGCGTGATGCGCAGCAAGTACTTGGATTGGTCGGAGGAATTTTAGGGCTTTGTGATGTGAGAGCAAAAGAAAATATTATCCCTGTGGGGCAGAAAAAGGGATATCCATTTTATACCTTTAATTATAAGGGAAATCCACAACGTTATCAGGGCGTTATGGCGCAAGACGTGTTGCGTGTGAACCCTGAAGCTGTTTATGTCAATGCGAAAACAAAGTTATTGCATGTTGATTATGACAAAATAGGCCTGAAAATGGAAAAAATGAAAATGGAGAAAATACCGGCATCTAAAAATAAAATTGCGACTTTCTTTTCTTCATTTTTTGCTCGTTTTCCCTTTTTGAAAAAAGAGTATCTTCTATGAGTTCGATTTATGATTGGTCAATTGTTGCATCAGAAAATGCTTATGCCGATGAGAGTATAAACTGGGCAGAAGGGCAACCTCCAAGCACAGTCAATGATAGTGCTCGCGCTATGATGCAACGCATCAAAGAATATTTGTTGGATAATGGGGGCGTGATTGAAACACAGTTTACTGTTGATGTGAAAAATGAGAGAACGTCACTTCGTTTGGCAACAAAGTCTTTTTTTGAGACTTATATGGATGGCATTGTTGTGCGCTTTAAAGCACAAGGCGTCAACAGAGGAATAACAAATATTTCTTTAAATCAATTGCCGCCAAGACCAACTTATATGGCAACGCCAGAGGGTATTATGCCTTTAAAGGGCGGGGAAATTCAAAAAGGGGGGCTTTATGAAGTCGTCTATACGCGTGATATTGCCGGAAAAAATGCTGATGGCTGGTTTTTAACCAATCCTACTATAAAACTTCCTGAAATTCCGCCCTTTCCTCCTTTGCCTGAAACTTTTTCTTCTGGATTTATCGGGACTTTTGCTACAGAAAAAATACCCTCTGGATGGTTACTGTGTGATGGTAAAGAATATTCGCGAAGGAACTATGCTAATCTCTTTGCTGTTCTGGGAGAAACATGGGGAAAAGGAGACGGGAGAACAACATTCAATGTTCCCGATTTGCGTGGAATGTTTTTACGGGGGCTCGATAGTGGAAAAGAAATTGATAAAGGACGTCGCTTGGGAAGCCGACAAGAAGAGTCTTTTCAATCCCATACCCATGAGGGAAAAACAGATTCGACAGGGAAACACCAGCATAGTTATCCAAAGGTTCAACAAAAGATTATAGAGTTAGATAACAGGGCTTATCCAATAAACGTAGCTGTATTGTATGGATCAAATTGTTTGACAGATTCTGCGGGAGAGCATGAACATAAGGTCTTGTTGCAAAAAACAGGGGGTGATGAAACACGCCCCGTCAATATGGCGGTGGTTTATGCTGTCAAAGCCTGAGAATGAAAGCTGTAGGAGAGAAAGATAAAAATGCTAAAATGTTTGTTATGAAAAAAAGTCTTATTGAATATATTGTGTAGAAAGTTTTGATGCGCTTTAGAAAAAACTTAACTCTCTTTATTTTTTGTGCTGCCTTTGTTGGATGTCTAAAGGTAAGTTTGCCTATTGTTCTTTAGAGGATCAAGACAGTGATTATTGAAGGTAGGGGGAGAACAAAAAACCTTTCTTTATTCATGGCGCTTTTTGCTGAGGAATAAAGACTTTATCCCAAATGCCTCTCTCTTGTGGTGTCGTGATACAGTATTTCAAGTGCTGGGTTTAAACCGCTGCTGTGCGATGACAAAAAACCCATGGGTAAATTTTATCCTATTATAGCGTAAAGTACCGTCATTAAAACACTATTATTGAAGGTGGTGATATCAGTAAGATAGCTTAAAGTATTTAATACATTAGCAAATGTTCTGGGGAGGATTTGCTCGTAGAGTTTTCATGCAAGTGAACCATATAAGTGAGTAGCAGACGGAATCCTTTCAGAAGAGTTGGATTGTTTACAAACCGATGTAGGGCTAAAATCTTCGTCTTTTTAGGTGCGGAAAGAGGTCAACGGATATGTTTATTTAAAGCGAGAAAAAGCAAAATGGAGCGCTCCCTTTTTTGGCAAAGCGTGTAGGAAAAAAGCCACTCTTTGTTTTCAAAATGGGTGCACTGTTGGCAAGAGCAGCAGGTTGGCGATGCGTTGTAGTACATGGTGAGGCATTGAACCCTCTGAGATGGCATTTTGTGCTTATCAGGCAACTTCTTGAAACAGGATGAGAGTGATACGAGAAAATCTATAAGACAATAGTTTATCCCGTTGTGTTGTAAAATACCATTGTTTGAGATGTGGTTAAAATTTTATGCATGGGGTGTTTTTCATCTGTGCGTATTCCTAACGCAGCATTTTTTTGTAGAATAACTCTGGACAGGGGATACATTACAAGGATGCATTTGAAGGGGGAAGCCAAGTCAAATCTGTTAGATAAGAAGCCAGATTGTTGACAAACCATTGTTTATTGATTGCCATTATTTAAAGACCGGTGTGGGCTTTGTCCTTTTGGGAAAGGTTGATACAGCATGCAAGGTGACATGCATTTCTCTTTGGTTTTAGGTGGTAAAATCATCATTTTAGGTGGAAAACAGAGTATAATCTAAAAAAATACCTTGTAAAAATTTTCGATGAGGAATTTTTTTTCAAAAGCTTTTCATATGGTTGTCTGAGGTTGTCTGAGGTTGTCTGAGGTTGTCTGAGGTTGTCTGAGGTTGTCTGAGGTTGTCTGAGGTTGTCTGAGGTTGTC
>NZ_JBHIRP010000007.1:92102-100508 GCF_042197245.1 Bartonella sp. AA18HLJMS
TGAGAAATGCAAGAGCCGTACAACGAAAAAAGAGATGCAAATGCCTTAATACGCGTTTAGCTTATCAAAAAGGGGGATATAATGGCACTTTTTCCATTTTCTATTGCTGATATTGATGATCCGGAATGTATTCGTGTGGTTCTTTATGCTAGCGGAAGAATGGGACATGCTCCTTTAAACGCATTGTTGAAGAAAGCATATGAAGATATTACAAAAATTGCAAAGCGCATGGATGCTTTAGAAAAAAAATTAAATGCTCTAGATCTTACCAATGTCGAACAGAAAAAAAATGAGAAAGAAGAGAAGCAAGACAGTATTAATAGTGTTGTGAGTGGTGGAATAACGACACCAAACAGTTTTGTGAGCGCACCAGAAATTAAAACAGAATCATCGTCCGTTGGAGACATATTTTTTTCTCCAATATACGAGGCGCCAAAAATAGACTACAGCTCTTTTATTTCAAAATTTACAGCACATAAGCCGCTAGGAATATACAGTAGTGTTGCTCAAAACATCAGTGTTGAGCATTCTAGAGAGATTTCTTCTTTGTTAGAAAAGGAAAAATAGAAAAGAGTGATCATAACAATATGTATGGGTTGAAGCTATAGATGAGATAAACCTGATTTATATCTTCGGTGGGGATTGGAATTGCACTCTGTTTGAGATGTTAAAAAAGGGTAAAAATTGATAGAGAAGCGTTGTTGCAGGATAAGTTGATCATGCGTTGTTGGGGAGAGTAGGGCGCATATTGAAATCTAAGGGCAAGTTTTTAAAGCCTACAGAGAAAGGAGCCGTGTTCGAACAAAAACGCATGACAAAAGAAGTTTTAAAAAAGATAAAAAATCTTGCAATCATTTTAAAAAGCTTTTTGGATAGGGCGTTTGATGATTTTAAATCTATAAAAAATTGCCATTTTTACGCTTTTTAAAAAGAAAAAAAGTGCAGTTCATCGCAATTTTAATTTGTTAAAAATCCCATAAAAAGAAAATGTTAATTGCTAAAAGGACAAAAGCAGAAAAATGCCTATAAGAAAATCATGCGTATCGTTGTGTCTTTTCTTATAAAGAAGAGAAATGCTATACTGTTGGAGCAGGCTTGAAGGCTAACGTTTCACTTGTTTTCTTATCAGACAAGATTGTACAAGCGGTTGTTGATTTGTCTTGTCCTGTTTATGCTGTAAAGACTGTCCTTTCAGGTGTGATGATATAAGGCAAGCCTCTTTGTAAGAGCTTCCATGATACAAAAAGTGTTTTTTAAAGGGCATGGCAAATATTTAAGGCAGGCTTATTTGTTGAGCTTTAAGTTTAAGTCAATCACATGCGAGAAAGCCAAATGAACCCCGATGCAATCTGGGCTGTTGATAGATCAGATTGGGTGAAGAATCTTCATCTTTTGAAGTGGTGAATGTAAGTTAAGAAAAACCAGCTTTTACAAGCGTAAAAGAACGGGTCTTATTATAATTATGGACTTAAATTATGTGTGTTTTTTCATGGATTATATTGAGATAAAGCTACAAAGTATTTTGATTTATTTGATACGTTTTTATTTTAGAAAGTGTATTGTTATAAACAGCTCTCCTCAATACGAATGTATCATTATTTATACTCTTTTTGGATATTTTTATAAATATAATTAAAAAGCTTGCAATACTATACGTTTTGTGTATAAGTATTTATTATTGATTTCTTTTGTATTTTATTTAGTTATATCTCTATTCATAAGCCGCGCCTTTAAATGGTGCGGCTTTTTTTACTTTCTAATAACAGGGGCGCTATATATTTGTTATTGAGATGGCTTTGGATATTTTTCTCATTATTGTATTTTGTGATTTCATTTTGCAGTGAAATCTTTAAATTCTTGTGTGTTTTATCCCAATAGGGAAGATTCAAATAAAAATGCAGGCGTCTGGGTTTGGTTTCTTTGCTTTGGTTGGGGGGCGTTGAATAGTTAAAGAATCTTTGTGATTGTTTGACGGAGAATGATATGAGGTGAAGCATAAAATGGTGGCGCATTTGAAGGGCCATTATCATACATGCCAGCATGGTCAAAAATGCAAATGTGTCTTTAACAGTGTTTGTTGATCTCGATTAGAAAGTCCATTCTTTTTTGTTAGGAGTTTTACATCTATAATCTCTTATCTTGTTTTAGCGACTGCTTTTTGAGGGGGCGGTAATAGAAGGCGTATAAGATTTTATATATGAAGTGTTTGTGTGGTGAATAACGGTAAATCCATTGAGCACTCCCATCTTCACGCTTATGTAGAGGCAAGTCCGCACCATCATTGTATTTTCTAGCTCCCAATTTTGCTACGGTCTTTGACACTTAAGACGATTCATAAGAGGCATATGCCTTTCTTATACAGTTTTTAATCCACATGCTAGCTCCGCTTGTAACTTGTAAGCAACATGGTTTTGATTGTTTCAATAGAAAACAAACTTCGGATGAGAGAATCCTATGGTGTTCGGGTTTCTCATTCAACATGTAAAACAATAAATATTCTTTATAAATCAATATGACATGTCTTAACAAAGACGAATTGTTTATAGATCCGCATGGATAAAGAATCTTTGTCTTTTAAAGTGGTGAGAGAAAATCATCAGCCCTATTTTTTCATAAAGGGCATGAGAAAAGTGTTTCATAAGAATTTTATACGATAAGAATTATACGGTAAAAAAGAGAGTCTTTTGACATAAGAGTCTTGATCGTTTGCGGCTATAACCTGTATTGTGTACACAGATACTTCTATCATTTTTTGCTGTAAAAGCTTCTCTTGGGATATTAAAGGGTACAATCTTTATGGAAAAAAGAATCCGAGCAAGACAAAAGGCTTATTTCAAAAGATTATATCGCAAGATTGCTTTTGTTTGCATAATACTTTTTTGTATAGTGTTTTTGTGTTTTGTTGTTGCAAAGGTGGTTAGTTATTTTTCTTCTCATAAAAAAGTAACACAACAAGCACCCGTTGAATTGGTTATTCCTGTTTTTGATCTACGCGTATATTGCAAGGAAATTTCTGCTTCTGTTATGCCCGATATGAAAAGAGAGGTTTATCAGCATTGTCTTAATTTGGAAAGTGAGGCCTATTTTGCTATTCGTGAAATGTGGGATAAGCTTTCTGATAGTGCTAAAAAACAATGTTTGACGAGGGTCCGTCCTGGGGATGGAAATTATTTTCTCTTACGAGACTGTTTTCTGAATGAAAGAGAAAATAAAACAGGCAAAAGGCGCAATTACTTTTAAGTTTTTATATGGAAAGTTAAAAGGATGCGAATTTTGACAAAAAGATAAAAGCCTCTTAAATGACTATCTGCCTCATGACCAATAGCAGCTTGATTTATTTATCTTGTTATATCGCACTTCTTATTTAAGGTGTGGCGACATAAGGTATGGATGGCCTCCTTGAAATGTTTAAGGGGGCGTGGTGGAGTTTCAAGAGGGTTTGTTGCGCTTTTTGAAGGGAAATAACGAGTGTGGGAAATCCATTTCGTAATGGTTTTGGTGAATGGTATAATGGTAAAACCCTCATGAATGTATAAAATTTATAGAGCATGTTCATCTTTATGGTTTGAAAAAGAGTAAGCCAGTACTATCTCACATTTTGCTCGCTCCCAATGGTGCCTGTCGACAGCCCTTTAGCCTTAGAGACGGTTCATAAGAGGCACTTTTAGTCTTTTTATCATTTTTACTCCACGCAGGTTTTCCCACATGTAACATGCAAGAAAAAGAGATTGATTCAACAGCAAACAGATTGAGGATGAAAAATCCTACGATATTAATTTTCTTACTCAACACAAAAAATATGAATTACCATTACAAATCAATTCAGTGTATGAATTTTATAAGTATTTTCATTGTTGACAGACCAGTGTGATTTGAGAATCTTCCTTCTTTGAGGGTGTAAGTCAATAGACATGACAAAAATGAGTAAAAAACATTCCTTTTATAAACATTTACGGCTTCTTCATGCGTAAAGCGCTGTGCTGGGTTTAAAAATGTGCTTGTTTTATAATTCTAGTTTTCTTTATCAGAAAAGATAAGTAAGGAAATACGTTAGGCCATTCTTATTGATAGGCTTTGAGGAGGGTATTTTTTTGAGAAGAAGCTGATTTTTAAAAAAGTGTGACATATTGGTCGTTTTTTTCATAATTTGATATTTTTTTGTATTTAAATATTTTGTTTTTAAGCTCAATTTGTTATAAATAAAAACTGTGATTAACTTAAAAACTCTATGGGTTAAAATAAAAATTGATAGTATCATTGACTTGTTTGGGAAAGAAGATTGATCTCTTGGTGATTATAGGGCTTGAATAATACTTCGTGTTAATCTATCTATAAAAATTAAGAGGTTTTGTGAGGCGATCGTGGATTATCGCTCGCAAGGGGTTGCTTTAGCGATGAAGAGAGGCTATATTTATAAAATAAAGAGGTTCGCGCAGTGACTCGTTGGGATGGAAGTGCTTGTGAGTTAAATGCACGAGGGGGTAGAGGATATCGGCGTTTTTAGGAGCGGTGGTTTTAGAGCAAAAAAGGAAGCTTCTAGTATTCTCTGGCAGGAATTTTTTCTTTGTCAGGTGTGTTATATGTGTGTTTTCCTTTTTGTTTTCCACAAGATAATTATTTTTTTTTAGTGAAATATGGTTTATTTTAAAAAAAACACTTGGCATTTTACGTGAACATCATTAGGTTTCTGCTGTTTGACAGAGAAAAAGGGAATTTTTGATTTACGATTTCCCTGCTGTTTTGTGATTTTCAAGAAAATATATGCTTTTATCAATATCAGTAGGGTTCGTTTGAGTGAAATAAACGCGGATAGCTTGATAATCGTATGTTAAACATGATCAGCATTATCAAAAGATAATGTAATGAGGAAGCGTCAATTAAGACACACATAAGACAAACACTCCAAAAAGGGATAAAGATGAGGCCACAACAAAATAGACGGGTACGCGGTCGCAATAATAACAATAATGGTAATAACAATAATAATCGTCGCGGTCCTAATCCGTTGTCTCGCAATTATGAAAGTAGCGGTCCGGATGTTAAAATTCGCGGGAATGCTCAGCAAATTGCCGATAAATACATAAGCCTTGCGCGTGATGCACAAGGTGCAGGCGATCGTGTTATGTCGGAAAATTATTTACAACATGCCGAGCACTATTTGCGTATTATTTTAGCAGCAGCTGGGCAAATGTCTCAATCGGTTCGGCGTGATGAAAATCGTGGTGATGAAAACGAAAATCGTGATGAAAACAATGGGCAAGAATGCGGTGAAATAAATCTTGATGGTGAAAAAAAGGATGCTGTCGAGGGTGATACAGATGTATTACAAATGTCGTCGCAAAAAAATGGCAATGGCCAATATGATAAAGCGCAAAATGGGGATGCGCGAGAAAACGCTTTAGAGGCTCTATCGGATGAAAAAACAGATCAAGAGCACTGCCTCTCTGAGAAAAATGTTGAACCTGTCAAAAAAATACGTCGTTCTCCTCGTCGACGTACTGTACGGACTCAAGATGAATCATCTCTTGAGCTTTCACTTACAACAGCAGAAAGCTCTAGCAATGGAGATGCATCAACAGCAACAAAAACAGCAACAAAAGAGGATTCTTCTTTGCCTGGATTAGGTGAGGGGATACAGAGAAAACCACGCCGTCGCCGAGTGGTCAATCTTGAGGCAGAGGAAAATGTTTAAACCTGAAGGGTGCTGTGTAAGCGCGCTTGTGTGGTGATGTTATTGGTATCATGATAATAAATTATAATATGCTCAAGAAGCTTCTTGCGCTTTCCTTGAGTTTTCACGGGGCTGTATTGAGACTTAACGAAGGCTGTTGACAGAAAAGATTGCCTCTTTGCTGAGATTTAAGTAAGCGGATACAGAGAAAACCACGCCGTCGCTCAAGTGGTCAATCTTGAAGCAGAGGAAAATGTTTAAACCTGAAGGGTGCTGTATAAGCGCTTGTGGTGATGTTATTGGTATCATGATAGTAAATTGTATATACTCAAGAAGCTTCTTGCGCTTTCTTTGGATTTTCACCGGCAGTATTGAGACTTAACAAAGGGTGTTGACAGAAAAGATTGCCTCTTTGCTGGGATTTAAGTGAGGAAATACAGAGAAAACCGCATCCGTGTATTTTAAGAGGCAGTTCTTTTATGAAGAACGCAATGTCGTTGTTTTATTTAATTCACACTTATATTTAATATTATTCAATGTATTCATGCCCATTTCGCACTGGTGTTCATGAATTCTATCATGTGAAATCCATCGGTTATCTTTGCTTAATAAAAGAGGTAAACTGGGCGTTATTGCTTTAATTTTCAATGTTGCAACAGTTCTTCTTTTGATACCGGATCATTCATAAGAGGTATTTTTATTCATCCATTTCCTTGCTGGGATATGTAAAGAAATGATTTTGATTCAGTTTCTTACGAACAGATTTGAAAGGGAGAATCTTACAGTATTTGAGATTCTCGTTTGACATGCAAAATAAATCATCACTATAAATTAATATGTTGAATTTTTGCACTCAAGAAGAGGTATTTCTTGCACGTTTATTAGCTTTTCCCAAGTGATGTCATTTTCTTAAAATGGGAATGCGTTGACAGAAAGGTTTCTTCTTTTCCAAGATTTAAGTGAGGGGATACAGTAAAAATGCGCCGTCGCCCGTGTGGTGGATATTTAAGACTTATCACATTAATTTATAATAATAATTCATTGTTTTGAATGTTAGGTGAGAGCCCCTAAACCCCTAGAATTCTCTCATTTCCAAATTTGTTCCATGTTGGATCAACAAAAACCATTCGCTTGCACGTTGCAAACGGGGAGAGCCCGTGTGGATAAATTTGTATAAGAAGGAATAAAAATGGCTCTTATGAACTCTCTCTAGCGCCAAGGATTGTCGGCAACACCCACGCGCTGGTAAAGCGTGTGATAATGCCAGCTTGCAGAAAATGTTTAAACCTTCAGAATGCTATGTCAGCGCTTATTGATGTTAGTTTTCTTAATGAGGCATTATCTTCGCTCTCTCTTTTGTTGTTTCAACAGAAAGAATGGAGACAAGTGCACCGGTATGATAATTGTAAATCATAAATTTTGTTTGTCCATCAGGGGTTAAAACTTTCAGTACAATATTGTGTTCTGAGAGGCTTTGCGACAAAATCTGTGTTTTTTCCGGTAGAGAGAGCGTATGATGGATAATGTGTGGGTTTTTGCTGAGAGAGGAAGATAGCTCTGTTTGTTTTGGCGCTGATCCGGTTGTTATCACTTTATAAACAATTAAAAACAGTACGGTTAGAATAAGGAAAAGCGTTATTAAAACGGAAATAATCATTAAACCCATAAGTTTTTTTCTTACTCGTTCTACAGCAGGATCTAAAGGGAGATCTTGAGGCAGAGAATTTTGCTCTGTGTGATGGTCTTTTGAAGGGTGCATTCGCTTATTATCCATCATGTCTTTCATTGATTATTTTTTTGAGATCTGATGGGTTTATGCTTTTAAAGTTTTTTGTGCAAGAGGTTTGTGGAAGAAGAATGTAAAAGAGGAAGCGATGTTGGTAAAATATCTTCTTTGTGTACTGTAGACAGCTTGTCCTTTACGTTTTGGCTTTTAAGCAGGAAATTTCCACGGTTTGTTACAGACCAGATCAATTTTACTTCTTGTTGATGTAAATCTGCATGGACGTTTATACATTGAGCAAAAATTTGTTGTCCAGAAAATGAAAACTTTTTTGTGGACGGTATCATGGATTGTTCACATGCTTGAGCCGTTGGATAGATTTTAACCATTGTATTGTTCGAATAGCAACTATTAAAATCATCTGTACATGAAACTAATAAGAGGATAAAAACAAAGGGATTCATCAATCATTTTCCAAATGAGAGGTTGACAGCATGGGCTCCAATTTGTCAGCCTAGGGGCTTCTTCACTGTTAAACGCTTTTACAGTTTTTTAGTTCCTCCTTTGAGATGTCCGTTCCTCCTTTGAGATGTCCGTTCCTCCTTTGAGATGTCCGTTCCTCCTTTGAGATGTCCGTTCCTCCTTTGAGATGTCCGTTCCTCCTTTGAGATGTCCGTTCCTCCTTTGAGATGTCCGTTCCTCCTTTGAGATGTCCGTTCCTCCTTTGAGATGTCCGTTCCTCCTTTGAGATGTCCGTTCCTCCTTTGAGATGTCCGTTCCTCCTTTGAGATGTCCGTTCCTCCTTTGAGATGTCCGTTCCTCCTTTGAGATGTCCGTTCCTCCTTTGAGATGTCCGTTCCTCCTTTGAGATGTCCGTTCCTCCTTTGAGATGTCCGTTCCTCCTTTGAGATGTCCGTTCCTCCTTTGAGATGTCGGTTCCTCCTTTGAGATGTCGGTTCCTCCTTTGAGATGTCGGTTCCTCCTTTGAGATGTCGGTTCCTCCTTTGAGATG
>NZ_JBHIRP010000007.1:100768-109456 GCF_042197245.1 Bartonella sp. AA18HLJMS
TCCTCCTTTGAGATGTCGGTTCCTCCTTTGAGATGTCGGTTCCTCCTTTGAGATGTCCGTTCCTCCTTTGAGATGTCCGTTCCTCCTTTGAGATGTCCGTTCCTCCTTTGAGATGCGGGTTCTATAGTGAATTAATCAAAGTCATTGGCTTGCACGTCATAAAAGGGTATGTATGGGCTCTATGTCGGTGAGTAATATTTGAAAAAAGCCTAAAATGCCTCTTATGGACGCTCTCAAAGGTCAATGGCTGTTGTAACATGAGAGACAAATGGTATGATGATGCTCAGCTACTACTTTTATGAAGTGAAAAGGGGTATGAAGGTAAAGAAGGACGTGGCGTAACAAGGGGCGGTTTTGATGGTTCACTTTACGGGGGCTATTATATCTTATTTACAGATACTGTTTTGAAATGAGCGTGGATGCGCTGGGAAATATTAAAAAAGTGCGTGAATGAGGAACACAAGTGTATTCTGTTTTAGAATGTCCTATTGTACTTGAAGAGGATATCTCCATTAAAGAATGCGATAAATAAAAGCGTAAAATATGTAATTTTCATCAATTAATTGTCGTTGTCGTGGATGCTTTAAGCCCGTAAAGCTGAAGAGTGATGATGGATATTAGCTTTACTCCTTGAAATTTCATATTCTGCCAAAATGGAATTGTATACGCATTGCGAAAGTTGCACAAAAAGAGATGGGTAATAGGTTCGCTTTTATTTGGCATATAAAAGCTGAAACGGTTTACTCTTCATTGTTTTGGTTTCTCTCTTAAAATATGCGGTTCTATAAGGGATGAAAGTTGATTTACAGCGGAAATGGATTTTATGTGGCTTTCAGTTCTCATCGTTAAGGTTTTGGGGAACTATTGGGGGACAATAGAGGTTGGTTTAAAGGGGTTGAAAAATATCTTTGTGCTTAATAAACAGATGAGACATTTTGCTAAAAAAGGGGAAACTTCTCTTGTTCATTGTTTAAAATGCTCTTTTAAGAAAAAATATCAAAATAAGTATCAGGAACAGAGAGGCAATAGACAATTCCTTCTTGTGTCAATTTGAGGGAAGCTGAACCATTCACGGAAATGGGAACGATTTTTTCGAGAACGGCACTACCAAAACAGGCTTTTTTATTGTTTGTGGGAGGGATGCCGGATTCAAAATTTTCATGCCACGTGATGATAAGTTGCGTTTTGCCATTCAGTTTTGTTTCAATTTCACAGCGTACACAGATGCTCCCCTTTTCTTGGGAAAGGGCTCCAAAAGAAAGAGAATTGACAATCAGTTCATGAAAAGCCAAACCGATATGCAAAGCGGCATTGGGAAAAAGATAAGGATCGACGCCTTCAAGTGAAAAACGTTCTGTTTCTTTCATAAAATAACCTAAAGCCTGCGTTTGGACCAATTCGCGAAATTGAGCACCGCGCCAATCGGAATCAGTGATCAGATCTTGAGAATGAGAAAGAGAATGAAGACGACCTTGAAATTTTCGTAAAAAAACTTGAAGAGATTCAGTATAGCGGGCGGTTTGGCTGGCAATACTTTGAATGATCGCTAGAAGGTTTTTAGAACGGTGACTGACTTCGCGAAGAAGGATTTTAAGCACTTGTTCACGGCGGCGTAAGCCGGAAATATTGACACCGGTGGTGATAATACCAATAATGTCTTCGTTATCATTGCGGTGGCAATCAATAGAAAATTTGTACCAAATCTCTTGTTTGTTTGTATCTTCAAAACGTGCTTCAACAGTTTGCATTTTGCCACTGGCTAAAACTTGCAGTTTGATGGTTTCCATATTGTCTGCAAGGTCAAGCGAAAAAAAGTCGCTGTCACGACACCCAACCCGCCATTTATTGTGCAAATGATGTGGCAAGTTTTCAGCCCATAAATAAACCAGATTTGTTGCCTGATAGAGAACGCAAATATCAGCACCACGAATCGCTTGCATGAGCGCACTCATATGAGATCTATCCATGGGAGGCTTTGAAAGAGGCGTAACGATCATAATTTTAAGATGTTACCCTGTTCTAAGCCGCTTTAGAAGCATTCTCTTGAAAAAATAAAGCTTGGGAAATAAGCGCTTTCACCATATCAGGGTTAAAAGGTTTGGTCACTAAAAAAGTTGGTTCTGGACGCTCGCCAGTGAGAAGCCTTTCGGGAAAAGCCGTGATGAAAATCACCGGTATACGGTCATTTTTCAAAATCTCGTTGACCGCATCAATCCCTGAACTGTTATCGGCTAATTGAATATCAGCCAAAATCAACCGTGGTTTTTTCTTATGATACATGATGACAGCTTCATCACGCGTGCGCGCTATTCCTACAACATGATGACCTAGGCTTTCTACCATTTGCTCAATATCAAGTGCAATAAGAGGTTCATCTTCAATAATCATTACTTCAGTGGCAATTTGTTGAGAAATATCAATGGATGCTTGGTTGAGAAGCTTGCGAAATTCTTTCGTATCCAGATTCATGATTTCGCTGGCGTCTTGTTCATGAAATCCTTCAACGGCAATGAGCAAAAATGCTTGGCGTGCACGGGGCGTGAGATAGGATAATTTGGCACTGGTTTTTTGTTCAAGACCAAATTGGGGCAGGGGTTCAGGGATGTTTGGTGTGGTTTGGTCAAAAAGATGGCAAAAAAGCCAATAGGTACCAATTCGGTCAGTGGAGGCTTTGGGAAAAATGGAGATGTCGGCAATGAGTGCTTCCAACATCGCTGAAACATAGGCATCGCCAGAGGATTGGCTACCGGTGACAGAGCGGGCAAAACGCCGAAGATAGGGAAGATGCGGGGCAATGCGCGTTGATAATGACATAATTTATAACTCCTTTGACCTTTCAAGCATTTTGTTGGTTGAAATTCTCAACCGATAAAAAAGTTCCTTGATTTGTATGGAACTTTTTACCGACAGCTATATTTACAACCATAAGGCGAAAAAAACTTCGCGGTGCTACCAGTAATATATGGATTAGGGGGATGAAAAATGAACGACCGTGATGAAAAAAATCTCACTACACAATTTAGAGTTGGAGATGATCTTCTCGGGGTCAATAGCGAAATAGCACGGAAGTTACGTCAATTTTACATGGAAATTCAAGAAGAAGCACTGCCACGGTGTTTGCTTGAGCTTTTAGAGAAGTTGGAGCGCGCAGAGCAATTTGGCTTAAACAATGTGGAAAAGGTTTGAATCCTTTATGTCAAAGTGCGCGAAAAACTTTAAACAAGAACTCCTTTCTGTGTTGCCGGCTTTACGAGCTTTTGCTGTTTCTTTAAGTGGCAAGCACGATAAAGCCGAAGATTTGGTCCAAGATACTGTTATGAAGGCATGGGCTAAGCAAGATAGTTTTGAGATGGGAACTAATCTTAAAGCTTGGCTTTTTACCATTTTGCGCAATGAATTTTATAGTCAAATGCGTAAAAAGGGAAGAGAAGTTCAAGATACCGACGGCGTGTTTACTCAAAATGTCGCTGTTCATCCTGCTCAATATGGATCACTTGATTTGCAAGATTTCAAAAAAGCCTTAAATTTGCTTTCTGCCGATCAAAGAGAAGCCATTATTCTCATTGGCGCATCGGGATTTTCTTATGAAGATGCTGCGGCTATTTGTGGTTGTGCTGTTGGAACCATTAAAAGCCGTGTGAGCAGGGCGCGTAATCGATTACAAGAACTTCTTAAAGTCAATGGTGAGTCTGATTATGGTCCTGATTCTTACTCAGCTGGAAGTACATTGTGTTCATTTAACGGCTAAAAAAGCATAATAATTATGATTGATAGCCTTGTTTTTTTTATTCCCGTTATAGCTATTACAGTAAAGTCAGTATCTGAGGGAATTCAGAAGTTTGGCGTGTATCCTTAGGAACACAAGAAAAGCCTGTATAAAACTTTCTCATGGGCTTTAGGTTTTATGTTCCATAAGGTTGCCTTCCTTTGTGCTGAAAAATGACGACTTTCAAGTTCGCCAATGGACATTCTATGACAACAAAAACAAATTTGATGCCTCAAATGCCTTCTTCTGATGCAACGATATCACGCTGGCGGTGGGGTGCGATTGTTGTTTCTCTTGTTATGGCTCTTTTGGCATCGGTTTTTATTATGTTGCTTTCAAATGCCGTTGATCGAGAAGTCGCACAGTTGAATACAAGTTCAGAATTGCGCGAACAGGCTGATTTGGTCCTTATTAGCCTGATTGATATGGCTGTTGCTGATCGCAGCTATGCAAAAACGCGCAAGGCGGAAGATAAAATACGTTTTGAAAATGCAGAGCGGGAGTTGGGGAATATTCTCGACTATATCGCACTTATTGTTTATGCGCATCCGCAGTGGTATAAATGGTTTACGGCTTTTAAAGAAGAGGTTGAAGCACGAAAAGCCTTTATGAATGCCCATATGCGTGCTCTTGATGCGATTCCTGAACAATCTTCTCAACCCTCTCATGCGGACTCTTTGGAAGTATCAAAGATTCCTGTAGCACGTTTAGCTCAATTGATGACAAGCTTTATTAATGGGGATGATGTGGTGCGACAAAAACAGCGTGAGGGTATCGCATTGATGCGGGCGGCTTTGACATTGGCGGCTATTGTTTCCGTTGTGAGTACCTTTATTTCTGCCTATTTTGTTATTAATCGTTTTCATCGTGATATGCGCTCTTTAAAATTGTATCAATTGCTGCTTCATAGTGAAAATATCGCTCTGGAAGCCCGCGTGAAAGAACGAACACAAGAATTAGAAAGAGCACGTAATCACGCTGAAAAAGAACGCCAACGGGTTGAAATATTGTTGCAGGATGCAAGCCATCGCATTGGCAATTCTCTTGGGACGGTGTCTTCTTTGTTGGGGCTCCAGTTAAACCGGAGCAAAAATGAAGAGGTCCGTGCTGTTCTAGGGGCTGCACGTGATCGTATTCAGACAATTTCTACAGCACATCGTCGTTTGCGCTTAAGTGATGATATGGAAACGACACTATTGGCAGAGTTTCTCAGCTCTGTTGTGCATGATGTCGAATTGGCAGTCCCTTTTGAATTGCGTGAAAACATCACCATTCACACCAACTTTAAAGATTGTCGCCTGTCTTCAAGAGATGCGACAACACTTGGAATTATCCTTGGTGAACTGCTGACAAATTCCTTAAAACATGCCTTTCCTGATCAACGGTCTGGTCATATTTATATCTCCTTTGGTCCCCAGAAAGATGGACAATTGATGCTCATTGTAGAAGATGATGGCGTGGGAATGAAAAGCCAAACTTTAAAACAAAAAACAGGACTTGGTCGTGTGGTCGTGGAACAGCTCTGTATGCAATTTGGTGAAAAACCTCTGTTTGAAACTTCTGCTTTAGGAGGCACAAAGATTGTCATTCCTTTGCCAAAACTTAGCATGAATAGTTCAAAAAAAAGCTCTGACTGATTTTTTAAAAGGGTAAATTTTCTCTTTTCTCGTGGTAAGCTGCCTTTCATTCATCGTGAATGTATGGGGAGGGCATCTTTTCACAAGAAGAAGGAAAAATACGGCTTCAGTAGCGCGAACACAGCACCATTCATATCAGATTGTCAATTGCCTTCAAGAGAAACAACTTTGCTTCTTTATCTTTTGGTGTAATGTTTGATTTTCTCTCTTGTTGTTTTTTTGCTTTGTTGACTCCGATGATCGGCTTTCAAAGTTCTCCTTGTCTTAGAGCTTTGAAGTGCTTAAGTTAGCCTTTAAATTTATTTTGAATAAGTGCTCCTTTAAGCCAATAATACTTATATTCGTAAGCTCTATTGCTTTGCAAAAAGATTGTTTTCAAGTTTTGTTATTTTTTGTAAGGCATGTGAAACTTTAAATATGGGGTGTTTTTGTAAAAGTGTGTAAGGAATATTCTTAAGGTAGAACGTGCTCATAAAGTTCATGAAACACCGTCCTTTAGGGCTATGAACAGCATACATTCAACAAGTGGAATCTATTCAACAAGAAGTCGGGTTGTTTATAGAATGATATGGATTTTAGAATCTTCATCCTTTAGCGGGCACCTCTTTGATTTGAGATTTTATTGCATGGCAAATAAGGACGGGCTATCGTTTTGATAAAATAAACAAGAAGAGTTAGCCTTTTGGGGTTTCATATTTTTCACTTTTCTATTGTGCGTAAACCTGAAAAGGGGAGGGTGTTTTATTTTTAATCATTGTGATGCGACCTTGGGTGGTGGAATCTTTCGGCGTATTCTTTAATAGATATTTAAAATGCGGAAATCTCTTTGAGAAAAGTAAGCGCTCAAGCATATTTTTTAGATGTTTTGAGTCGTAAAAATGCAGATGCTTTCATGCTTTAAGTCTCTTCGGAGGGTGCTATTGGGCTGTTGATCAAGGCATCAATGTTGTTTTTTTCTTGTAGGAATGTTTGTAGGTCTTGATTGGTTAAGGCTTTGCTATCCGGTATACGAATGCGCATGGGATCAACCTTGACGCCATTGACAATGATTTCAAAATGACAATGGGGTCCGGTTGCCATTCCTGTTGATCCAACATACCCAATAATTTGTCCTTGTCGTACTTTCACGCCTGGTTTGATGTCTGGTGCATAACGACTTTGGTGTGAATAACTGCTGATATATCCATTGGCATGTTGAATTTCCGTATGGTTTCCATAGCCGCCTGTTACGCCTACTCTTGTGACAATACCATCTCCTACAGCAATAATGGGTGATCCTTTAGGAGCAATCCAATCAACCCCCGTATGCATGCGGACATAGCCTAAAATAGGATGTTTGCGTGGACCAAAGGGAGAGCCAAAAATGCCATTTGGTGTGGGTTTGCGCAGCAAGAAAGGCTTTGAACTTTTCCCTTCAGAATCATAATAATCAACGCTTCCATCTTTTAATTGATAACGGTAATATTTATAAGTTGTATTCCCAAAAGTTGCACTAATATAACGAATTTCTGGATCAGCGTTCTTGGATACTTCCTTTGCTTTCAAATTCTTTTTGCCGTTTTTGTTTTCTTTATCGCTTTGTGGTACAGCATAAAATATTTCGATCTGATCATTGGGTGTTATCGGACTTTTCATATCAATATTGGTGGCCAGCAGACGAATAAGACGATGAGAGAGAGATTGTGATATATTATGGCTTAGCAAAGCACTATAGAGTGCATCATAAGCCGTTGGTAATTGTGCGCTATTGATATAAGAATGTGGAATACCATTTTGAAAAGCCGTTTTAAGTGCTTTAGACATTTTAGGCTCTGTGCTTTCAATGAATTGGCCTTTATCATTCAGGGCAATGGTGAGAACATGATGCATCCCTTGATAGATACTTGCGCGTACGAGATGGTCTTCTTCACCAGCTTGTGTCACGATACCAATGCGTAAAAGGCTTCCCTCTTTAAGGGAATCGGAAAGGCTTATTTTTTCTAGCGTTTTTACAACCTGGTCAATTTGCTTTTTTGTATAACTGGTTTTTTTGAAAGCATCGGCTATCGTTTGTTTTTTACGAATAGGAATAATATCTTCAACATAGTTTTTCGTCAGATCGATACGGTGACTTTGAGGAGAAACGGTTACATTTTCTTGAACGATTCGAACTTCAGGGGATTCTGTGCCTTGGGAAGGGGAGGATACATCTTCTAATTTTAAAGGATCAATCAATGTGAGAACTGAAAGAAGTTCGGAGCTCTTTTCTAAAGTAAATCCAGCTTTTTGTACTTCTTGTTGTGCCTCTTCATCTGTCAATGTGTCGCTGTCATCAAAATCGAATTGATTTACCTTAAAATCATAGCTGCGTAAGGTGAGTTTTGTTTCAACCTTTGCTCCATAAATCTGCCCAGAATCTTCTTGTGGTGCGATATTTTGATTTTTCGTATCACTAGCAAGAATGCTTAAAGAATCAAATTTTGGATAGCTATATTTCTGGGGGCGATTTTCGGCTAAAGCCATACGAATCCATTCAAAATGTTGTGTTTGAATGACTTTTTCATCGCCTTTTTTTTGTAGAATCGATAGTTCAAATTGACGTTTTCTGTCAAAGCTTTGCCTTGCATGGGTGGGAGAAATACGATCACCTTTATAGCCATTGGCCTCAGGGTCTTGTGATTCTGATAGGTTTTCTTGCGTAAACCATTGTGGCGGTGTTACCAATCGCTGTTGTTCATCAAGAGCCGTAAAAAGTGCAATCCCCATAAGAATGCAGGAAGTGATTCCTGTCAGAATGGTTCCCGTAAGCCAACGAGCAGAGACCTGTCGGCGCGCAGGCCGCAAGCGCTTGACAACAAGAGCAGGGTCTTGTCCAGGATCGTTTTTTTGTTGTTCGTTATCCCACATAGATTTATAAGAGTACTTTTCAATATTAAATAAAGAAAGCTAGATAGATAGCTTAGCATGCTTCTACAGGAATTTGATTCTTTTTACAAATTACAGATCATGCGATTCTCTTTATACAGCAATGTCTTTATAAATCGTATCTGCGCAGAAAATTTTCTCTATTAAAGTAGCATAAAACAAGCGTTATTGTGATTAACTCATTCCTAGGCAACTTCCTATTTTTATGCATTGCAATGGGGTGCTATATTTTACTTTAAAGGCGCCATGCTCTCTTTGAACTCCTTGC
Source organism: Bartonella sp. AA18HLJMS (assembly GCF_042197245.1). NCBI lineage: Bacteria > Pseudomonadati > Pseudomonadota > Alphaproteobacteria > Hyphomicrobiales > Bartonellaceae > Bartonella > Bartonella sp. AA18HLJMS. The sequence continues at coordinate 109,344 of NZ_JBHIRP010000007.1, forward strand.
TGTTTTCATGTTTTATTTTTATGAAGGCAGATTTTTCCAATAATGTTTTGAAATAGGATTTTTTGTTCAATATTTTATTGGTAAAGTTTGGGTTATTTTATTTAAAAAAAAAT